>JAGDCQ010000099.1 GCA_017958465.1 Lachnospiraceae bacterium | reverse complement strand
CCACAAAGCCCTGCTCTACAATGCGGCCCTGCTCCATTATCACTGCGTAGTCCGTAACATTCTCCATATCCGAGATGTTATGGGTGGAGAAGAAAACTGTCTTTCCCTCACCGCGGTTCATATATTCCCTGATGAGCTCGCAGAGTTTTTCACGCATCAGCGGATCGAGCGGGGAAGCGGGTTCATCAAGCACCAGAAGATCTGTTTCTCTTGCCAGCACCCCCGCAAGCATCAGCTTTGTCTTTGTGCCGTCGGAAAATGAGTTGATCTTTTTCCCGGCTTCAAAAGCTCCTCCGCCAAAGACCGCAAGATCCCTGCAATATTCCTTAAACTTCTCACTGTTGTACCTTTCAAACAGAAGGCTTGAGATCTCGTCAACCTGGCCCGCGGTCCAGCTCGGAAGATAATAGTTTTCGGTGCCTGTATAGCCTATCCGCTCCTTAACTTCCGGGTTCCTGTCAAGGTCATCGCGGTCAAACCCGCCAAACAAGCGTAATTCACCTTCGAAATCCCTTCTAATGCCGGTCAGGCAGTTTAAGAATGTCGTTTTTCCGGCTCCGTTCTCACCGATAATGGCCGTTGCAAAGCCTTTCGGGAGCCCGAATTCCGGCACGTCGAGCGTGAAGTTCTTATATTTTTTTACTAAGTTTTTAACTTCTATTACTGTATCAAAGTTCATATCCTGGTCCTTTCTTTACGGGATGATGTTCAGCAGCGTCTTTAACGTTGCGACAAGCTCTTCGTTGCTCATTCCTGCCACCTTTGCGGCCTCTATAGCAGATGTGAGGGAATCCTCGACCTTTCTTAAATGCTGCTCTTTCAGCATCTCGCTGTCCTGGGCATTCACATAAAAACCTTTGCCCTGAGCCGCCGTAACAAGGCCTTCAAGCTCAAGCTGCTCGTAGGCTTTCATAGTGGTGATCACGCTTATGCGAAGGTCCTTTGCAAGTTCCCTGATAGACGGCAGATACTCGCCCTGCTTATATTTCCCCGAAAGAATGTCGGCCCTGAAGGCATCCGCTATCTGCTTATAGATCGGAATCCCGCTGTATTGTGAGATAATCAAAATATCAACTCCTTCCCCGGATATTGATCACGTTTAACTGTTTATGTGTTATATATACACCAAAAACAGTTTAAAGTCAACACTTTTTTCTAACTCAGGTTTCCACCCCGGGGGGAACGGTTCTCCGGTTGTTTTCACCCCAGGGAACGGTTCTCCGGTTGTTTTTTCTCTTGACTTTGCCGTACGGCTAAATTATAATCATATTGTAAAGTTTTAGCCGTTCGGCTAAGAGTCCGGTCAGATGATCTACAGAATGGAGCTCAATATGAAGATATCCGATTCCAAATCTCTTGGTGGTGCCATCCGCACACGTCGTAAAGAACTGGGCTACACCCAGCAATATATCGCCGATTTCACAGGCTTAAGCGTCAGCTTCCTTTCCGAGCTTGAAAACGGAAAACCCACGGCAGAGCTGGAAAAAGCCCTGAAAGTGATCAACATCCTTGCGCTGGACCTTTCCGTAGAAGCGCGGGGTTAAAGCGAGGTACAAGCCATGCCCTTCCTGTTACATGTACAAATAGAGATCGACGGATCCTTTGTCGAAGCCGGTACCATAACCGGCAATGACAGCCGGGACGCCGTTTTCACCTACGACAGCGCCTACGCGGAAAACCCGCTTTTGCGCCCTGTTTCTCTCAGTTTTCCAAAACAGGCTTCCTCTTTTTCGCCGGCAGCCACCCGCAATTTCTTTGAGGGCCTGCTACCGGAGGGTTTCACGCGCCGTTTTATCGCAAAAACCCTGCACGCAGACTCCTCGGATTACATATCGATCCTGCGGGAGCTTGGAGGCGAGTGCATAGGCGCCATAAAAATAGTGGATAAAACAAGGGAGCTCCCCGCAGCCGGCTACAGAAGGCTTACCGCGGATGACATCCTTGCGCTTGCTGCGGAAGGCGCAACCCGTTCGGTGGACCTGGTGGTAAAGTCCCACCTTTCACTTGCGGGAGCCTCCGGAAAAGCAGGGCTTTACTATGACGAGCCCACAAAAACCTGGTATCAGCCAACAGGCGACGCTCCAAGCACGCATATAGTAAAACAGAGCCACATCCGTCTTGCAAACATAGTCACAAACGAACAGCTCTGCCTGCAGACTGCGAAGAAGCTTGGGATCACCATACCTTCAGCTTTCATACTTACCACCGGCGACCCCGCCGGAAGAAAAGACACTGTGGGCCTCCCTGCTTTTGACGACAGCTCTGTGCTTTTCGTTACAGGGCGTTATGACCGTTATTTTCCTTCAAATGCCCAAAGTATCGAAGGGCTTCCCGTCCCCCGCAGGCTTCATCAGGAGGACTTTGCTCAGGCTCTCGGGATCCCTGCGGAAGAAAAATACGAAAAACCGGGCAACGACTACCTTCAAAAAATCTTTCGCTGTATATTGACTAACTCCGCAAATCCCATGGCAGACGCCCTGGAGCTCTGGAGGATCTGCATTTTCAATTATCTTGTGGGCAACACCGACAATCACATAAAAAACATATCTTTGCTCTATAGTGGTGATATGCGGTCCATCAGGCTCGCGCCCGCCTATGACATAGTAAGCACCGTGGTCTATCCTTCAGGAACAGAGGAAATGTCGCTCTCCATCAACAAAAAGACCGACATAAACACCATTTCAAAAGAGGACTACCTTGCAGAAGCAAAAAGACTTGGGATGGGACGCGGGTTCATATCCGATATTTTCGACGAGTTGTCGGAAGGCTTTAGAAGTGCCCTCCTCTCGACTTCAGAAGAGCTTGAGGCGGAAGGCCTCACAGCGGCTCCTGCCCTGGCAGAAAAGATCCTGAGTATCAGGTGATCCGCAAACCGGTCAAGGCCGCTACAATCTATATCCGGAGGTTTTTATGTGCAAAAACTCAAGAAGGCATATGCTTCTTTGCCTTTCTCTCATACTGGCTTTCATGTTCGTTTCCTGCGCAGGCCCAGTTACCCTGCCCGCGGATGATGTCCTTACGGTAACCTTTATCGACGTTTCAAAGGGCGACTGTATCCTCCTGCAGAAGGCGGAAACCGCTATACTTATAGATGCGGGATACGACGCCACCGCTTCCACCGTCCTTTATTACCTGCAGTCCCACGGCATCGAGCACCTTGATTACATGATCATCACCCACTATGACAAAGATCATGTGGGCGGGGCAGCGTACCTGGTCAATAACCTTTCCGTCGGCAAAGTGCTTTTACCCGATTACGAGCCGGAAAACAAGTATTACGACAAGCTTGTGGATGCCCTCGAAACAAAGAATGTTCCTTCCCAAATAATCGATTCAAACCTGAGTATCACGCTTTCCGAAGTTGAATATACTGTTTTTGCGTCAACTGTCCAATATACCCCGGGCTCGGACGGCAAAGAGGGCAACGACAACGATTGTTCCCTCGTAATAAGCGCTCTTTACCTGGACAGTTCCTTCCTCTTTACAGGGGATATTGAAAAAGCGGGCATCAAAGCCTTCCTTAAGACCGGTCCCGCTCAATATGATGTTGTAAAAATGCCGCATCACGGCGCCTTTGTGAAAAACACGGAAGACCTTTTGAATGCCCTTCAGCCTTCGGTAGCCGTAATAACAGACAGCAACGGAGAGCCCGCCGAAAGCGACCTTTTAGATATGCTCTCAACCCTTGGAACAAAGGTCTGCCGCTCCTCTGTAAACGGCAACATAACCCTTACGACCGAAGGAAACGGGGATTACAGCATTACCACTGAAAAATAAAAGATACCGGAAACGAGGTAGACATGAATAAAAAGATCATCATAAAAAGGGGCCTGCCGTTCTTATGGCTCATAGTCATCTGGGGGCACAGCCTGATGCCCGGCGAAGTTTCCGGGGGTGAAAGCAGCTTCATCACCGGTATCATAATAAAGATCCTGCCCTTCATCAAAAACGGAGAGCAGGCTGAGACTTTTATAAGAAAAACAGCTCATTTCACAGAGTTCGCGATACTTGCAGTCCTTATAGCCATTGCCTTTTCAACAATTATAAAGCCCGGCATTAAGCTCGCGCTGAACACCGCTCTTTCCGGCCTTTTTGCTGCTTTCGTGGATGAGACTGTCCAGCTTTTTGTGGAAGGCCGTTCCGGCGAGGTAAAGGATATGTGGATCGACTTCGCGGGAGTATGCGTCGGAGCGCTCATAACCCTGCTTATCCTGCGGCGTAAACGCCGGTCCTGACTTCTCCCGTACCCCAAGCCCCCGTTTTGGCCGCTTCAGGGTACAAACCTTCACTCCTTCATAAAAAAACAGCTGCCAAAAAAACGGCAGCTGTTTAATTTTTTAGATCTGCTTAAAAAGCATCAGAACTTTCCGGCCTTTGCAGCCTCTTCGATAGAAACGGCTGTAGAAACGGTCATACCAACCATAGGGTTGTTACCTGCGCCGATAAGACCCATCATCTCAACGTGTGCGGGAACTGAAGAAGAACCTGCAAACTGAGCGTCGCTGTGCATACGGCCCAT
>JAGDCQ010000098.1 GCA_017958465.1 Lachnospiraceae bacterium | reverse complement strand
CGGCACCTTCCACTTAAATTATGTGGCCCTTAAGGACACAAGGCTCAAGAGGCCCGTAGTAGTGGCGGGGATGGAGCTTACCGAAGAGGCTGTCCGCGAGCTTATCACCCTCAGGAACTCGTCCCTGGACGAGGAGGTTCCTTTCAAGCTTGTCCTGAAAGAAGAGGATCCCATAAATGTGGACTACTCGCCACAGCTTGGGCTTGAAAACAACGAAGAACTGGAAAAGAAGCTTAAAGAACTGGGGATCGACGGCCTTGGGGTTGGAAAAGCCACAAGAAAAGAGCTTAAAAAGCTGTACGGCCTTAAAGAGGACGACAGCCTTGAGCGGTTCTGGCGCGAGGAGATGGGGCTTGATATCGAGACTGTCATCCTCCTTCAGCAGACGGTAGATAATTACGAGGCAATGCTCAAGGTCACGGCAGAATACTATGTTGTGCCCGCGGAGGGCGGCTTTACGCCCGCAGAGCTTTACAGCGTTGAGATAAAGGATACGGAGCGCCTGCGCTTTGTTTACAACAAGGAGCTTACCGGCGAGTCCGTCAATAAATTTAACTTCTCGCTTTACGAGGAACCTGTTAACAACCTGATCGCAAAGGATGGCATCATCTACATCCCTTCGGATCGGGTATTTGGCGTTGTTGTTTCCGGCGGTGTTTACAGCCTTGCAACAGACGAGCAGGGGAACCCTGTGGAGGAAGGCGCGGACAGCGGCACACTTGACTATGACGGCACCTTAAACGTTGGCGACACCATCGCTGTCTACACCGGCGAGATCAACAACGACGGCACCGTAAAGACCGGTGAGATCGCTTATTTCAACATAACAAAAGTTGTGGGCGAAGGGAAATACGATTATGTCCGCTCGCAGTTTGAAGACGTTATCTTTATCCCGGATGTGATCCCTGTAAAGGACGACGGCTCCTTTGACGACGGAAAGTGCGTTGTTTCGGCATCAGAGCTGGATTTTTCAAACCCGCTTTATGCCAACCTCAAGCTGAATGCCGACACAAAGGTTGAAAAGGGCGATTTCATAGCCTTCTACACAGGCGATATCACAAATGCCGCAGCTATGCAGTCTGTAGGCTTTGGACGTATCTACAAGGTGACGCAGAACGGCGCTTCCCTTGAGATCGAGTATACAAAGGCATCTCAGGAAGAGATCCTGGATGCAATGAAGATCTTTACAGGTTACCAGGATACCGATATCCCGGTTACCGAGGAAGACGCAAGACGCCTTCGCAACGAGATGCAGCGCCAGGTAGAGGAGAGCGGCTACGCAGAGCAGGCCTCCAGGTTTGTTATCTCTCTCCTTACCGACGACAAATTTGACCCCGAGACCTCGGAGTTTTCCGATGAAGTAAAACAGTTGAAGTTCAGAACTCCGGACGGGAAAGACCTCCCCGTGGGAGAAGTAAGAAAGCTTGCTGACGGCGCAAAGAAAGTAAAGGTTTCGGACCCTACCGTTAACTTTGCTTTCAGCATCACCCTCCAGCACTTCGAAGGCAAGGGTATCCGTGCCGAGTTTACGGTATCCCTCACTATCGAGATAGAGCTCAACTCCGTGGGTTCCACCACAAACAAGATAGAGATCCAGCTGATGGCGGGCTTCGAACAGGAGATAATCCTCGGCCTTGCTCTTAAATCCAGCAGCGAATGGAAGTGGTATGCCTTCATTCCGGTACTTCAGGAGATCAACCTGCAGGCATCCTTCAGGGCCGGCACCTTCTCGGGCTTTGGCGCTGTTGCAACCGTGCAGACAAAGGCAGATAACAACAACGAAGACGAGGAGTGGGATAAGCTTATCACCACCACAAACGGAAGCCTTACCACCGAGGCCGGCGGCCTTGCAAAGCTGGGAGGAAAGCTTGAAAGCTTAAGCAATGCGCTTGATGTCCTTGAAAACGGCTCCGGCTACCAGAAGGAAGGTAAGGAGAAAGGCGGCCGCAAGGACGGTGACGACGACGGCGGAAGCCAGGGCCTGTCCACAGGCGGCGGTCTTGCCGATAAATACTCCGGCATGCTTGAAAGCGATGCCGAATACATCTACCTTGTAAAGCAGGAACTCTTCAGGCTCGCTGCACATCCGGATCCCTTCTGCCTGCTGGAGTTCAGCCTTGAAGCGGATTTTGTGGTTTCCATGAAGATAAACGCCATGATCGGCATAAGCATCTCTTACGGAAACGCAAAGCAGTACTGCTATAACATCAAGGTTTTCGCAAGAAAATCAACATCGACGAACGAAGATATCGAGACACCCAACTTCAGGACCGATTTCTTTGCCTTTGGTATGATCGGTTTCAGAGTCGGCGTTCTTATAGATGTCAGGGTAGGTCTTATCAGCACAAAGATGGATTCCATCGGTGTTACAGCGGAAGCAGGCCTTTATGCCGAGCTTTACGGTTTCCTGTATGTTTACTACGCCTGGGAGTCGGGAAAGGGCTCGGAATGGGGAGCGATGGGGTCGCTGCTCTTTGAAGTGGGCGCATACCTTGAGATCAATTTTGTAGCTCAGCTCGGTGACGGAAAACTGAGCAAATCCGTAGAACTGTACGCCAACAAGTGGCCGTTTGTCCAGCTTGGTGCGGTTGCCGTGCCTATGGATTTCGCCATCGATGAAGATGACGACAAGCTGGATATAGAATTCACAGCGGGAAAGAGCACCATGAAGGTGCCGGACGAACTTTTCGGCATCAATATGATGGCCCTTGCCACAGGCGAGGTTGAGGAAGAAAACTGCGATTCCAAAGAAAAAGGGCTTGTAAGCTATTCCTTCTCCATCAACGGCAGGGAATATACCCAGTACAGTGAAGAGCACTTCAAGGTTGAGTGCTTTGACCTTACGGGCGAAAACGGTACCGTTACCTCAAACCACTCGTTCCAGTACCTGCCCGCCACCAACGAGATCTACGTTAAACCCGTGGACCAGAATAAAGACGAGTACTGGGGCATCATCAAGTTCACATACTTAAATGACGCTTTCGGCTTCAACACCCAGCAGTATTCAAGGACCGTAAAGGTTCACTGGAAGGGCGTTCCCGCCAGCGCATCCGTTAACTACTATACACAGAAGGAAGACGGCACCTACGAGTTTTACAAGACCGGCTCCTTTGACGGCTTTGACGGCGTTCAGTACGACCTTGTCATCAACGACGACGTTATGTACCAGTTCGACGGCTACCGCCTCGCAAAGGTCCATTTCTCCGAGCAGGAGAGGATGAACGACTTCGTAGCAGGCCTTGAGAAGCTCTACGACGAGGCTGCCGCTGTTTTCACAAAGGAGAAAACACCCGCGAACTTTGCGGCACTCCATGATATCTCCGAGAAATACTATACTGCTTTTGAAAACAGGAACAATTATTTCTGGTACCTTGAAAGGGCGATAAAGGAACAGAGAGGAACGCTCTATTTCCTGATGATTGCCAACGAGACCACGGCAGACCTGTATTTTGATATCGCAACTAATTATACCAACTGGTATGTGTTAAGGGACAGCGAGAAGGACTGCTCAGGGCTCACCCAGGCCGAGATCATGAACGAGACCGTAGACAGGTACATTGTGATGCATAACAACCTGAAATACGGGTATTTTGCAAACTGGTATCAGCTCTGCCGCAAGAACGCAAAGGTCATTGATTCCATGCCTGCGGCCATTTCGGATTACACCTCACAGCAGCACGGAAAGGATATCGACTGGTTCTACTGTGATTGCGGAAAGGATGCGGAGGTATCGCTCTACACCGCAATGAACAGCAAGGACAAATGGATCCCATTAACTTCCGATATCGAAATGCCGGATCGCAACGTTTACATCTTTGGTATCCCGAGGTTCAGAGGTTATACCGTAACATGGATGGACGGCGAAGAGGAGATCCGCAAGGATACCGTGCCCTGGAACACCGTTCTTGAGCAGATGACGGGCGAAGAAGTGGAAGAACTGGGCTTTGGCAGGATGGATGGCATCGACTTTGGCGGCTGGGCGCTGCCGGACGGCACCCCTGTTGGCGAAGGCTACGTAATGCCGGAAGAAGACATTGTACTTCAGGCTGTCTGGGTACCCAGAAAGCACACTATCACGTGCCTCAGCCAGTATGCGACCGTTACATTTGACGCATATGTGGGAGACGACATCCTTGAAGCCATCAACAATCCTTACGGCTACTTTGGCCACAGGAGCGTGTGGGTGGCAGAAGGCTCAGGAACGGAGATCGTGCCCGGAATGACAATGCCGAACCAGGACATCACCATAAGGCTTGACCGGTACGAACCTAAGGAATACACTATCACCTGGATGGACGGCGATAAAGTTGTTGCCACCACTACAGGTGTGTTCAACAGGCCCGTGACTGCGCCGGATTACAAGGACGAGTCTAAGGGCAGCTATATCATGTGGTACGATCCCAACGGAGCGGCAATTGTAAAGGACTACATCTACGCCTATGACGAGGATATCGTCATGACTGCGAAGTTCTTCTCCGGCGAGCACGTCTGGGACGATGGCGTTATCACCAAGGAGCCTACCTGCACCGAATACGGCGAGATCACTTACACATGTAAGGATTGCGGTGAGAAGCGCGTGGAAAAGGTAGTATTCCTGGGCCACAACTTCCCTGAGACAGGGAAAGTCCTGAAAGAGGCTACCTGCAGCACAGACGGCGAAATGGAGCTTACGTGCACGCGCTGCGGCGAGACTAAGATAGAAAAGATAGCGGCTACAGGCGCACACAAGTGGGGACCTACCACTTACACCTGGTCTGCCGACAATTCAACAGTAACTGCAACGCACAGGTGCTCAGTCTGCGGTCATGATGAGACAGAGACCGTTCGCACTACATCCAGGCTGACAAGGCAGGCGACATGCGAGCAGGCAGCGGTTGTAACTTATACAACGGAGGCGTTCTTCAGCAGGGATTTCACGGTTCAGACAAAGGATATTGAATCTGCTCCTGCCCTTGGACACAAGTGGGGCACCCCTGTTTACACCTGGTCGGATGACTATTCAAAGGTTACAGCGACCATTACCTGTGAGAACGACAGGACTCACACTATTACAGAAACAGTAAGCACAACATCAAGGGTTACCCGAGCCGCAACCTACGATACCGTAGGCGAGACCACATACACCGCAACCTTCACCAATGCGGCGTTTACGACCCAGACAAAGGCTGTGGAGAACATCCCTCAGCTTGACGGTACCTGGAATGCGCCGACATACAGCTGGTCCGCCGACAATTCCTCCGTTACAGCTACCCGCACAAGGGTAAACAACGCTAACGACAAGGAAACCGAGACTATTGCCGCTACGAGCAATATAACGGCCGCAACCTGTACGGCTGCAGGCTATGCTGTTTATACAGCCACCTTTACGAATCCGGCGTTTACAAAGCAGACAAAGACTGTGGAGTTACCGGCCCTCGGGCACGACTGGGGCACAGGCACCATTACGAAGGCAGAAGGCCCGGATCTCAATGAGGAAGGATTCTATGCCATGACCTGGCATGCCGGCGAACGCACCTACACCTGCTCAAGATGCGGTGAGACAAAGACCGAAACAGAACTTGTCAAGACCTATGCCGGTGACCGGTGGATAATGACGAGAGACGGTGATGAAAAATACACGTACTATATCACCGGAAGCACTCATACTCTCAATCTTCAGGATAACTACGAGCAGTTCCTTGAGAGCGGCGGAAATCTGACCTTTGCTGAATACTATTCAAGCGTAAACGACCTTGAAACCGTAGAGGATGTGATCAGGTCGGTATTCGGAATGTTCCCTGACAAGAAGTACTACATAATCATGGACGACGGCAATCCTTTCACCATCGGTGTTGAAGGCTCCGTAACGATCATCGAAGGTGCGAAAGACACTGTGATCCGTGAATACACAGGGAAATCCCTAACTGTAAAGATAAGGTTCACGGTCGACCGTCCTGATATCTTTACTACACCGGGAGACCTGACGGTTATCATCAACTGGCCGTAAAAAAAGAAAACCAACCTATGATTGCCGTATTATTTCGGCAATCGTAGGTCGGTTCAGTTATTGCAGTATATTCGGGCTTCCCCGTTATGTTACATATTCGATCTCAGCGCTTTCATCCGCCCTGTTTTTAAAATTTTAAAAATTTTTATATGATCGATCATATATCCGGAGGACAAACGATGAAAAAACATGTAAGTAAAAAATTGTGGATCATTATTGGAATTGCCATCTGT
>JAGDCQ010000007.1 GCA_017958465.1 Lachnospiraceae bacterium | reverse complement strand
CGAAAGCAAGCTTTCGGAAGCTGTTTGATATACTCGCTGCCCGCAGCCCCACTCGTCATTCGCAATCCGCTGCGCTTCTTGCTCATGATGAGCGGGGTTTTTGCTGCTCCGCAGCAAAATAGGCAAAAAATAAAAGGCTTCTTGAAAGCAAGCTTTCAGAAGCCTTTTGTTTTTTCCCTTTGTGCGGGCAGCGGTTTTGCTTTATGTCATGTTAAATCTTATCTGTACTTCTTCTTTGAGTTTTTGGCCGCCTTGGGATTCTACCCGTTTTGTGACGTTCAGGGTGTAGGTTTCCAGGGGGATGTAGAGGCCGGCGGGCTCTATATCTATGCATTTCTTTTCGGCGTCGTAACGGATGATGGTATCTAAGAGGTTGCCGTTTGAATCGGTAACGTAGAGGTTGTTGTTATTGACTGTGGCAGGGTTTAAGGGCGCAGTGAACTTGACGCGCCAAACAAATTTGCCGGTCTTGAACTTTAGCTCCTGTTTTACTTTACCTTCCGATCCCGGAGAAACAGAAAGGATTTCTATGTAATTGCTTGGCATATTAAGCCTCCGTGCCAACCTTGGTTTTTCTACAGTATAGCAGATTAAAACACGGTTTGCAAGAAGAACAGCCGGACAGAAGGACAGCCATTCAGAAGGAAAGTGCGAGACGGGAGAACCCGCACCGGACAAGAAGCTCCCCGGCTTAGAACCCGCTCCTTGGGCGGTCTGAAAATTTATTTAATGAAAATTAAATAAATGGTTTACAAAATATAGACAGATTGTTATAATGCTAACTGTAAAGGTGTATTGGAATGTTTTGACACTAACGCGAAAGGACAGCCGGTTTTCCGGCATCACATAAAATGAATCAATATGTAATCAAGGGAGGCACTCCGCTTACAGGTGAAGTAAGCATCGGAGGGGCCAAAAATGCCGCACTTGGCATCATCGCAGCTTCTATCATGGCTGACGATTCCGTTACCATAGAAAACTTACCCGATGTCAGAGACATCAATGTTTTACTCGAAGCCCTTACAGAATTGGGAGTAAGGGTCCAGAGGATAGACCGTCATACTGTTAAGATCAACGCTACAAAGATCACTTCTTTCCGTGCCGATTCGGACGCGATCAGAAAGATCCGCGGTTCGTATTATCTCATCGGCGCACTGCTCGGGAAATACCACGAAGCCGAGGTAGCTCTTCCCGGCGGCTGCAATATCGGAAGCCGTCCCATCGATCAACATGAAAAAGGGTTCCAGGCTCTTGGTGCCACCACCGAGAAAAAGCATGGTCTTGTTTACGCGCGCGCTGAAAAGCTCACGGGTAATCATATCTATCTCGACATCAGCAGCGTTGGCGCAACCATCAACATCATGCTTGCAAGCGTTTTGGCTACGGGCCAGACCGTGATCGAGAACCCTGCAAAGGAGCCTCACGTAGTAGATGTTGCAAACTTCCTTAACAGCATGGGTGCCAACATCAAAGGCGCAGGTACGGACGTTATAAGGATCAAAGGCGTGGAGACTCTCCACGGTACCACATATTCCATAATCCCGGACCAGATCGAGGCCGGAACGTTTATGATGGCAGCAGCCATGACACATGGCGACGTTATCATAAAGAATGTTATCCCCAAGCACCTTGAAGTGATCTCGGCAAAGCTTATCGAGATGGGCGCAGAGATCGAGGAGAGCGGGGATTCAGTACGCGTAAGAGCCGGAAAAGAGCTTAATGCCGCAAACGTTAAGACTTTCCCTTATCCCGGTTTCCCGACAGATATGCAGCCGCAGATAACTACCGTCCTTACTACATGTGCAGGCACAAGCGTAGTAACGGAGAGCGTTTTCGAGAGCCGCTTCAAATATGTTGATGAGCTTGCAAAGATGGGCGCAGATATCCAGGTAGAGGGCAACACAGCAGTCGTTAAGGGGCCTAAGGAGCTTACGGGCGCTTCCGTTTCCGCTCCGGACTTAAGGGCAGGTGCAGCGCTTGTTATCGCGGGACTTGCCGCGGAAGGCTACACAATAGTAGAGCAGATCGAGTATATCGAGCGTGGCTACGAGGATTTCGAAAAGAAGATGATGGAACTTGGCGCAGTAATGACCAAGGTTGAGCAGGGCAACGACAGAGCTGTGAAGAAGTTCAAGCTTAAGACTGCCTGAGAAGCCCAAAGAATAGGAAAAAACAACCCAACAGTTCAAGGGCGCTGCCCGGGCTGTTGGGTTTTCGACAATATAGGGAAAACAAAAGCCCCCGCACGGAACGGGGGCCTGTAATATGCTTTACAGAAGCGCGTCGATGTTGATCTTGCTCTCGAGAGAGAGGTCGATGTAGCGTCTGCCGACCTTGACAATAGGACGGGAGAGCGCGAAGCGGTTCATCATCACTATCTTGCCTTCGGAGCCGTCGCTTAAGCGTACGCGGCTGTTGATGTAGGTAAGGTTCAGGTGCTCGAGGAAGCACATAAGGAAGTGAGTATCAAACTGCGCAAGGCCTTCTGTCTCGAAGAGATGGATAACATCGAACGGACAGATGGGAGCACGGTAAGTACGGGCAGCGGTCATAGCCTCGTAAACGTCGGCGATCGCTACGATCTTTGCGAAAGGCTCGATCTGGTTGCCTTTGAGGTTCATGGGGTAGCCGGTGCCGTCGCAGCGCTCGTGGTGCATCATTGCGGAAAGCTTGATGCGGTTGTCGATGGGCTGCGGACGCAGGATGTCGTAACCGCGAACGGCGTGAGTCTTGACTTTGCTGTATTCGTCGGCACTTAAAGCCGCGGGCTTTGTAAGGATCTCCTGAGGGATAACGGATTTTCCGATATCGTGGAGAAGGCCGCTCAAGGTAAGGATCTCAAGGTCGACCTTTGAGTAACCAAGCCAGTTTCCGAGAACATAGCAGATAAGGGAAACATTAAGGCAGTGAGCGTAAGTCTCGTCGCTGTAATCGCGCAGGCAGTGGATCATGTCGAAAACATGGATGCCGTTGCGGGACTGCTGGAGCATACCCTGTACGGATTCAAGGAGAACGGCCTGATCCGGAACATTTCCCGTAACAATGGAGTGGAACTCCTTTTGCAGGGATTTAACGGATTTGGGCATTGCGTTCTTGTAATACTGGAACTCAGGCGTGTTGCGGACAATATCGGAGTTGCCTGTCTCGGAAGGACCGATGGGAGCTTCCGGAGAGGCTGTAACATCCTCCTCAACACGGATGGAAACAGCATTTATAGAGTAAAATTTGAAGCGGGTTATAAGTTTGTCGTCAATTGTTGTTCCCGCGCTTGCAATAAGCTGCTGGTTATAGGAAAAGACATCTTCCGCAACCACCATTCCCGGTGCGAGCTGGTTTGTAAACAATTTTACGGTTTTCATGTCTGCCATTTGACCTCCTAGAACAAATTGACGGAAAATAATTTAATCGACTAAAGTGATTATACATATATTATACTCGGATTTTTCATTTTGTCAACGAAATACAAGGGGCGTCAGGGTGCATTTTCCCGTATTTACAGATGCAAAAAAGGCTTTTTTGGTGCTCCAAAACTTATTAAATGCTTAAGTGATTCTTAATGAAGTTTTAATCTTTCATACAAGACAGTTTAATTTTGTCCTGTTATAGTGGGTATCGTCAAAGGAACACAACACCTTGACAACACACAGGCGGTGAACGCCAAGACAAAAGAGGAGCAAAGCTTCTCTTACATCATGAAAGGATGGATTATATTATGGATAACTTCGAAAAGGTTGAAAAACTCACCGAACGCGCACATGTATCATTTGAAGAAGCAAAGGCAGCTCTTGAAGCAACGAACTGGGATATGCTCGACGCAATGATCTACCTTGAGAGACAGGGCAAGACAAACGGCTCCGGCAGCAGCTACTCCACAACTTACGAGCAGAAGAACGACTTCTCCTACGAGCAGAACACCACCCGCAGCAACGCCGGAAAAGACGGCAGGACCTTTGGCGATAAGGTTCGTGACCTCTTAAAGAAGAGTGATGAGAACCACTTCAGGATCACCAGAAGAGACGGCAGCAAGCTTATCGAGGTTCCGATCTGGCTTATGATCATCCTTCTCCTTGCATTCTGGTCCATCTGCATAGTTCTCTTCATCATCGGTCTGTTCTGCGGCTGCGGCTTCACATTTGTGGGACCAGACAAGATGGATACCGCCAACAAGGTAATGAACTCCTGTGAAGAAGCTGCAGGCTCCATCAAGGATGCTTTCAACGGCAACAAGGACAACAGATAATTCATATAGATACCTATCTCAATCTCAAAACGTATCAGGCGGGAGCTAAAGGCGCCCGCCAAGATGCGTTTTTGAAAGTCCCGCGAAACGCGGAAAATACACACATCCCGGAGGGAAACACAATGTCACACATTCTTATTGTAGAAGACGAGGAACAGCTTGCGCGCTTCACGGAGCTGGAATTAAAGCATGAAGGGTACGAAGTGAGCAAAGCGGGTGATGGCCGGACAGCGCTTGAAATGGCGCTTTCAAACGACTACAACCTGATCCTCCTTGATATTATGCTTCCCGGGATCAACGGGTTAGAGGTCTTAAGGCGCTTAAAGGCTGAAAAGGATACTCCCGTGATCCTGCTGACAGCCAGGGATGCGGTAATGGATAAGGTTTCAGGGCTTGATGCGGGCGCAGTTGACTACATCACAAAGCCCTTTGCGATAGAGGAGCTCCTTGCGCGCATCCGTGTGGCGCTAAAACTTTACGGGCATACCGCAAAAGTTGAACAGGGAGCCGCCGACCAGGACGAAGAAGGCGTTTACCGATACAAAGGCCTGGTGCTCAACGAAAAGAAACATGACGTAAAATACGACGGTCACTCCATAGAGCTTACAAACCGCGAGTTTACGATGCTAAGGATCCTGCTCAAGAACATGGATATTGTGCTTTCCCGGGATACGCTGCTCGAGCAGGTCTGCGGGTATGACTACCTTGGGGAGACCAACATCGTTGATGTTTACGTCAGATACCTGAGGTCAAAAATAGACGATGCATTCGGTGTGAAGATAATTCAGACCGTGCGGGGTGTAGGTTATGTCATCAAATCAGACTAAACAGAGAAAAAAAGTGACATCCATAGTAAGGCGGCTGGTGCGCAGAGGCTTAAGAAAGCAGATATTCAGCAGTTTCTGGTCTAATTTCGGCGTATGCGCTCTGGTGATCTTTTTGTGCCTTACGGTAACGGAACTGTCGGCGAACAACGGAAAACCCTTTGATAATGCCAATAGAAAGCTGTATTTTCACAGGATATCGGAGTTTGAAAAAATAAAGGACGACAAGGTCGAAGTCGAAGTCCGCATAAAAGAGGTG
>JAGDCQ010000097.1 GCA_017958465.1 Lachnospiraceae bacterium | reverse complement strand
ATCATTCTAAATTCACTAAACAAGCTTAATGGACTCAAACGGACTCACGTTGGGTGAAATCAAAAATGCGGGAGCGCACTGATAATGCGCTTCCGCAAGAAATAAAAAGAGCACGAGACGGGATTCGAACCCGCGACCCTCGCCTTGGCAAGGCGATACTCCACCACTGAGCCACTCGTGCATAAGATCAACTCCCGAACGAAATGTCCGGTGTTGTATATAAATTGCCCGGAGGCTTTAGTGCCCCGGCAAACTATTGTGTTGTCAGCAGTTGTCTGACGAACAAAAAGTATAATATCACCCCATGATGGTTTTGTCAACAAGATTTTTAAAAATTTTTTAAAAATCTTTTTCTGTGGATTATTGCAAAGATTCCTTGTGTTTTTTGCGATTTTTGGGTATAATTAGAGGAAGATATTTTTTGATATATATGGGAGTGGGAATCCTTATTATTGTGACAAACGGAGATAATGTATGGGAATCAGATTTAGTAGTGAAGGAACAGGTAACAAGCAGGACTGGAAGCGCATCATCGCTGATATCGAGCGCGTTAAAGCCGGCGAATTCGTGTTTATCCCGGACGGTGAATATGACGATAAAGAGCTTGTGCGCGCGGTCAACTCTCTTACCGAAGTGGCCATGCGCCGTGCAAACGATCCCGCGATCCGCATAAATGCTGCGCTTGCCGAGGCTTCCGGTGATACGATCACTAACGACATGCTTTTGGAGGTTCAAAAGCAGACCGAATATATCAATAATCTCGAGCGTTCGGGCGTGGATCTTGAGAACTCGAACAGGAGCATAGCCTCTGTTATGAATGATGTTAAGGAGTACGCCGGCAATGTTATCCGCCTTTCGGACGAAAGCGCCCGCAACCTTGGCGGGAGCATCACAAGCGTCCAGGCATCTGTTGCCGAGATCGACAGCATCAACGAGCGGATGCAGCAGTTCAAGGAAAAGATCGACGAGATAAGCAATATTGTGGCTCTGGTGAAGTCCATCGCTTCAAAGAGCAATCTCCTTGCGCTTAACGCTTCGATAGAGGCAGCCCGCGCAGGCGAGGCCGGAAAAGGGTTTGCCGTTGTTGCAGGCGAGGTTAAGGCACTTGCTGAAAACACAACCGCTTCTACCGAAGAGATCACAAAGACCGTTACCGAACTCCAGAAGATGATCGAGCAGCTTGCAGAAAGCATGCACCAGACTTCCGACGCGCTGAAGAACGAGACTGCAAACGTTCGCAAAGCCTCCGAGAGCATCAGTGAATCCAATGCGCAGATGGCTTCCATCTCCGACAAGATCAACAACGCATATTCCTATATAGGAGATTCCGAGGTTACAGTGCGTCACTTCCTTGACGCCCTGGGCCACATTAACGCCTCCTACGATTCTCTTCGAAAAAGCTGCAATGATGTTGGTAAATTCATCTTCGATACTATCCGGAGCATTGATAAGCCGCGCGGCGTGCTTACACGTGACGCTGCTCTCCTCTCCAACGCCGAGCGCCTTTCGGTGTTCGAGGTGGACCATATCATCTTTACATGGCGTCTTAGGATGGCTACCGAGCATTACGAGAAGCTTTCCCTCGACACTCTTAAGAATTTCAAGGGCTGCAAGATGGGCAAGTGGATCGCAGGAATGACAGATCCAAAGATCCTCGAGATCCCTGCGTTCAGGAAGCTGAACGAGGAACACCGCCTTCTCCACGAGAAGGCCGTAGAAGTTTATAACGCGCTGGATTCCAACGATCTTGAGCTTACAAGGGCAAAGGCTGCCGAAGCGGACGATATCCTTCAAAACGTCCTCGACCAGCTGCACATCCTTCAAAAGCATCCGGCATTTAAATAAATGTTCTTAAAGGATAACGAAATGAAACGAAACAACAAGATAAAACTGATCGTCCTTGGGGTTTTGTATATCTCGCTGATCGCAGGTTTTATAGTGTTAGCCCTTCAGGACTACTCTCCTGTGGAGCGCGAGATAATGCATTATACCAATGACAGCGCCCCCGCCTTTGAGGTTTTTGATCCTTCGGGTGAAAGCGAGGCTGCCGAGGTTACACTGGCGGATCGCGGAATGGCGCTTGTTATCTACCGCAACCAGCTCTGGGAGCAGGGTGCCGACAGGGATAATTTCAAGAAGCACTACGGCGGAAACTATGAGTTTGTGCTCAAGAATTTCAACGATTTTACCGTTTCCGAATGGTGCCTCAAGATCACCTGCGTGCCCACCACCCACGTTGACTCCTACTGGAGAGCCGCTTCCGAATCGGCAAAGGGCGAGGACGACGCCGTGATCATCATAGTTGAGGCCATAAAGGCAGGAACCGAGGATCGCGACCAGACCATCATCCATCCCGAAAAGGAAGTGCACAGCGACAACGACCGTGTTTCCTTCGGTATGACGATCCACAGTCCGAGATCGTCCCTCGGGATCAAGGAGGTAACCCTCCTTGCCGTCACCACCCGCTCCATCCTGGACAACACCATGTTCTGGGTGCTCAGCGTCCTTGGCGTTATCCTTGTGTTCACCACCTTCCTCATCATCGGTCTTGAGATCAAATCCCGCCAGTACAGGAAGCAGAAGGAGCATGACGAAAGGATAATCATCCAGTCCATCAACACCTTCGTAAACTTTATCGATGCAAAGGATCCTTATACGCGAGGCCACTCAACGCGCGTTGCTACTTACTCTGCGGAGCTTGCCTCCAAGATGAAGCTTCCCGAGGACGCCCGCAGGAACCTTTATTACATAGCGCTGATGCATGATGTGGGCAAGGTAAGTATCCCCGACTCCATCCTGCAGAAGCCCGGAAAGCTCACTCCCGAAGAGCGCAAGATAATCGAGTCACATACAACTGTGGGCGGGCAGATGCTCCGCGAGTTCACGGCGATCCCCGGGATCGTAAGCGGTGCCCTCTACCACCACGAGCGCTACGACGGAACAGGCTACCCGCACGGGCTTTCGGGCCAGGAGATCCCGCTGTTCGCGCGTATCATCTGCGTTGCGGATTCTTATGATGCTATGTCCAGCAGGCGCTGTTACAGGTCTAAGCTCTCCTACGACGAGATCGTGCGCGAGCTCAAGTCCAATGCCGGCAAGCAGTTTGATCCGGAGATCGTAAATATGATGGTCCAGATTCTTGAGGATGCTGCAGCCCAGAACCGCCTTTCGGAGTACAATCTATGAAAACAGTCCTTATAACCGGGGCTTCAAGAGGTATAGGCGCGGCTACCGCCCGGGCCTTTGCCGCTCCCGACACAAGGCTTGTCCTTGTCTGCAAGGAAAATAAAAAAATGCTGGATGAGCTGGTAAAGGAAGTGTCTCGGGCAGGGTGCGAAGCGCACGGCTTCCTTTGCGATCTTGCAAACCCCATCGAGACTAAGAATTTCTTTGCAAAACTTGACCGTGAAAAGCTCCTTCCCGAAATACTTGTAAACAACGCCGGAATGGCGTACTACGGGCTTTTACAGGATATGACCGATGAAGAATGGAACAGGATCCTCGCTGTAAACCTCTCTTCCGTCTTCTACTGCTCAAGGGCCGTTATCCCGCATATGCTCCACGCCGGCGGCGGCGTGATCGTCAACGTTTCGTCTATATGGGGAAGCCGCGGGGCTTCCTGTGAGGTGGCCTACAGCGCCACAAAGGGCGGTATAGAGGCTTTGACAAAGTCCCTGGCAAAGGAGCTTGCCCCTTCAAACATCCGCGTAAATGCAGTTTCCTGCGGTATGGTGGACACAGAGATGAACGGCCACCTGACAGAGGAAGAAAAAAAGGACTTCATCGAGTCCATTCCGGCGGGCCGGATGGCAAAACCCGAAGAAGTCGGCAGGTTTATAGTACATATCGCTGAGGCGTCGGACTATATGAACGGTCAGGTAATTGGTTTTGACGGCGCATTCTGATGCATTTCAAAAAATAAGACGGTTTCAAGGCATAAGCTTTAGAAACCGTCTTTTTTGTGTGTTTAGTGTTTATGGCCTGCGACCGTCAGTCTTTCCGGTTGTTTCAGTTTTTCCGGTTGTTTCGGTCTTTCCGGGTGCTTCAGTCCTTCCATGTGTTCGGAACGAACAGGATCAGCATCGGGTAGAGCTCAAGTCGGCCCGCAAGCATATCAAAGATAAATACGATCTTTGAAAGGATGGAGAAATCCGCGTAGTTTCCGGCGGGTCCAACCATGTTCAGACCGGGACCCGTGTTGTTGAAGGTGGCAAAAACAGCTGTGGTGTTGGTTGTAAAGTCGAAGCCGTCCAGGCTCACTATTATCAGGGATATCACATAGATCACAAGATAAGCCAGCATATAGCTCTTTACGCTGGAGCGGACTTCCCTTGTGATGGGCGAGCCGTCCATCCTGATCTGGCGGACGGTCCTCGGGTTAACAAAGGAGCGGATCTCCCGTTTTACGCACTTGAGCATGATGACAAAACGCGAAACCTTGATACCGCCGCCGGTGCTGCCGGCGCAGGCGCCGATGATGGAAACAAGCACAAGGAGCGTTTTTGAAAGCTCGGGCCAGGTGTTGTAGTTGTAGGTCGAGAAACCGGTGGAGGTCATAAGGGACGAAACCTGGAAGAAAGAATAACGCAGGGAGGTCCCGAAGCCGCCGAATATCCCGTTTATGTTCACCGCGATCACAAGCGTGGTGGCAAGCATTATGCCAACGTAGTAACGGAGCTCTTCGCTTAAGAGCGCCGCTTTTATCTTTCTTACGCTGATAAGGTAGTAAAGGTTGAAGTTGACGCCGAAAAGCATCATAAACACTGCAACCACGATCTGTCCGTAGTTTGAATAGTTGCCGATGCTGGAGTTTGTTACGGCGAAACCACCGGTGCCGGCTGTACCGAAGGCGGTGGTGAGCGCGTCAAACACGGGAACACGGCCCGCTATGAGCATTATAATCTCCACAACCGTAAGGGCAAAATATGAAACATAGAGGATCTCCGCGGTTTTGCGGATCTTTGGGACTATCTTTCCGACCTGGGGGCCGGTGCTCTCGGCACGCATCATGAAAATATTCTCGCTGCCAGCCAACGGCAATATGGCCATCAGAAGCACCAGAACGCCCATACCGCCGATCCAGTGTGTGAAGCTGCGCCAGAACAG
Organism: Lachnospiraceae bacterium; assembly: GCA_017958465.1. Classification (GTDB taxonomy): domain Bacteria; phylum Bacillota; class Clostridia; order Lachnospirales; family Lachnospiraceae; genus SZUA-448. The sequence goes on along the minus strand of JAGDCQ010000097.1, from coordinate 5,258 downwards.
GGATGTCTTAGAAAGTGCCTCTACGTCCCTCAGGATGCTTCCTCCGGTGGTCGTAAAGCCCGAGATACTCTCGAACAGCGCGTCCACGAAATTGGGGATGTCCCCGGTGAGGACGAACGGGATGGCGCCGAAAAGGCCCATAAAGATCCAGCTCATGGCTACAACAAAGAAGCCTTCCCTCGCAAAGAAGCCGTCCGTCTTCTTTCCGCCCGCAAACCCGAAAAGGTAGCTGACTGCAAAGCAGATGGCCGCCGTTGCCAGGTACCACCACCCCTCACGCTCGCGGTAAACTATGGCGACTATGCAGGGGAGCAGCATCAGCACCGCTTCGAGCTTCAAAACATATGATAAGATTTTACTGACTGCTTTATAATTCATAACCTGTCTTCATGCAGAAAGCTGTTTTCGCTCTTCGCAGTTACTCTTCCTTAAGGATTTCCGAAATGTCCGTAAAGCCTGTGTGGCTCGTGATAACGACCACGGTGTCATCCACGTTGATCTCCGTGCCGCCGCGCGGAATGATGATGTCGCCGCCGCGGTTGATACACCCGATGATGGCATCCTGGCGGATCTTCAGCTTCTGGATGGGCTGGCCCACCAGCGGCGAACCCTCGCGGATAAGGAACTCGAGGGCCTCCGCCCTGTCGTCGCACATCCTGTGAAGGGTCTCGATGTTCACCGTAAGGCTGTTTTCCATGGCGCGTACATAGCGGATGATGTTTTCCGCAGTGATATTCTTCGGGCAGACAATACTGCCAACGTTCAGTTTTTCGATAAGATCGTCAAAGGTGATGTGGTTGATCTTTGTGATGATCTTTGCGTCGCTCACGTCCTTTGCGTAGAGCGCGAGCATTATGTTTTCCTCGTCAAGATCGGTGAAGGCAAGGAAACCGTCGGCGGAAGCCACGTTCTGCTCCTCCAACACCGCCTTGTCACTGCCGTCGCCGTGGATGATGAGGGCTTTGGGCAGCGCCTGGCTCAGCTCCTCGCAGCGGTCCAGGTTCTTTTCGATGATGGTGACTTCGATCCCGGCGCTAATGAGCTCTGTCGCAAGGTAATATGTAACGTCCCCGCCTCCGACGATAACGGCGCGTCTGGTCTTTGAGGACTGGATGCCGGCTTTCTTGAAGAATTCGTCGGCCTTTTTGGGCGAAGCCACGATGAATACAAGGTCGTTCTCGAGAAGCTTGAAGTTACCGCGCGGGATCATGAACTCATCGTTTCTCTCCACGCCGCACACAAGGACGTCGCAGTGAAGCTTCTGGGTGAGGTCGATGAGCTTGAGGCCGGCAAGGGGCGAGCCCTCGTTGATCTTGAAGCTGAGAACGTCCGCGCGGCCTTTGGCAAAAGTCTCGACACTGATGGCCTGGGGGAAACGCAGGAGCCTCGATGCTTCCTTTGCCGCAGCGTGCTCGGGGTTGATGACCATGGCAAGGCCAAGCTCGGAGCGGATGGAGATAACATCCCTGCTGTACTCCGGGTTCCTAACTCTCGCGATGGTGTGGCAGTTGCCGGATTTCTTTGCTATCATGCAGCAAAGAAGGTTCAGCTCATCTGAGTCCGTAACTGCAATAAGCAGGTCTGCATCGCTGCAGCCTGCTTCTTTTTGAACGTGGTAGGACGCTCCGTTACCGGCAAAGCCCATTACATCGACTTTACTGATAACGGATTCTACCACTTCTCTGCTTTTATCGATAAGTGTAATATCATGTCCCTCGGCATTCAGCTGTTCAACCAGAGTCTGGCCTACTTTACCGCCGCCGACCACTATGATCTTCATACAAACCTCCGTACGGAACGGCTCAAATGCTTGCGTCGCAGAGCCATCCCCGGGCATAAGCCCAAAACTTAACAGATAACATTATACTGCATTTGGGCCCGATAATCAAGGGACATAAACATGGTTGACACTTTGCGGAGGTTTGTTGTTATTTCTGTAGTTCTCTGTTATTGCTTTTCGGCGGTTTTCTTGCCGGAAAGGATGAAGTTTACGATGATACCGAGGATCAGCGCGCATGCAACGGCTGTGATGGTGATCTTGCCAAAGCTTAATGTAAGGCCGCCGATACCTGCGATAAGGATGGTGGATACTACGAAGAGGTTTCTGTTGTCCTCAAGGTTTACCTTCTGTACCATCTTAAGACCGGAAACTGCGATGAATCCGTAAAGAGCCATGCAAACGCCGCCCATTACGCAGGACGGGATGGAGTTTACGAAGGCTACGAAAGGAGTGATGAAGGAGATAACGATGGCTCCGATCGCTGCAGCGAAGATGGTAGCTACGGAAGCGTTACCTGTGATGGCTACGCAGCCGATGGACTCGCCGTATGTGGTGTTGGGGCAGCCGCCGAAGAAAGCGCCGGCCATAGAGCCTACGCCGTCGCCGAGGAGCGTGCGTGAAAGGCCGGGATCCTCAAGAAGATCCTTCTCGATGATCGAGGAGATGTTCTTGTGGTCTGCGATGTGCTCTGCGAATACTACGAAGGCAACGGGAACGTATGCAACCGCGATTGTAGCGATGTAAGCGCCGGAAATCTCACCGAATGCGCCAAAAGCTGTTACAAAGGTGAAGCTGGGGAGTGAAATAAAGGACTCGACGCTGATGTTCTCAGCCTTGAAGATATCGAAGGATGAGAAATCGATAACAAGGAGTGCGGGGTTGTTGGTCGCATTTCCGATAGCAGTGAAGATCGCTGCGCAAAGGTAGCCCGCAAGGATACCGATGATGAAAGGGATGAGCTTTAAGCCCTTGCTGCCGTAAACCGAGCAGAGCATGGTAACAAAAAGTGTCACAAGGCCGCAGATGATGGCTACATATACGCTGCCGCCTGCGTTTGCGGTCTTAAGGTCGCCGATGGCGTTTCCGGCAAGGGAAAGACCGATGATGGCAACGGTAGGTCCGATGACTACTGCGGGCATAAGCTTGTTGACCCAGGCAACGCCCGCTATTTTAACGATAAGCGCAATGACTACGTAAACAAGGCCTGCGAGAACGGCGCCGATGATAAGTCCGAGGTAGCCGAGGGCCATGCTTGCAGCGCCTGTGAAGGCTGCAGCCATGGAACCGAGGAACGCGAAGGACGAACCAAGGAATACAGGGCTCTTCTTTTTAGTAAAGAAGATGTAAACAAGTGTGCCGACGCCTGCGCCAAAGAGCGCTGCTGCCGAGCTCATCTGGTTTGTGAGCTCCCAGTTTACCGCTCCGCTTTCGATGGCAGCTCTGATGCTGCTGTTTGTGATTACCGGCACAACGAGCGTTGCCGCCATAATGGCAAGGAGCTGTTGCAGGGCGAAAACGATGAGCTTCCCAAAGCTCGGTCTCTCCCATGTGTTGTACGCTAACTTCATGTGAATCTCCTCCAAAATATATGTTTTGATCCATTAGATCCTTTGTCACTGCCGCTCTTTCTCGTAGATATCTACAGCGGTCTTGTCGTCAAAGGGCGGGATCGCCACTTTGATGACTTCGTTTCGTGAGGTGGGAACGTTCTTGCCCACGTAATCCGAGCGGATGGGCAGCTCCCTGTGGCCTCTGTCCACAAGAACGGCGAGCTGGACGGTCTTTGGACGCCCGTGGCCGAAAACGGCCTCTATGGCGGCCCGCACCGTGCGCCCGGTGTAGATGACATCATCCACCAGGACCACGTCCTTTCCTTCCACGGAGAAGGGGAGCTTTTCCTCCTTGACAACAGGCGCGTCGGACTTGTTTGAAAGGTCGTCGCGGTAGAAGTGGATATTCAGATACCCGCAGGGCGGGCGCTTTCCCTCTATCGCTTCAATGTTGTCGCAGAGGACCTCCGCAAGGGCTTTCCCCCGGCTGATTATGCCGACGATGACGACATTTTCGGTTCCGTCGTTATGCTCGATTATTTCGTGTGATATACGTGTGAGGGCGCGTTTTATCGCGCTTTCGTCCATAAGTAATGCTTTGTGTTTCATTTTTCTCCCTGCGGCCTGCGCCCCTGCAGGCTGCTCTCCTACTATTTCCTTACCCTGTTACAGCTTCCCGCGGATAAAAAAAATCTGCCACGGACCGTGACAGACACTGAATTTCGTTGCTTTAAGGCATGCTCAGAGTGTGCGCATGCAAATAAAACAGATATGACAATCTTTGCGGCATCACGGTACCGTTTCTTAAAGATTTTATTTCCACAGACAATTAAATCAGACCTTGATACGTTTGTCAATCAGTTATTTTATTTTTTTCGGCAGTTTTTTTGTCCTTGCAAAAAAGCCTTATTCCGGGCAGCTGATCTGCATTACGCTTTCGATCATCTCGTGCAGGGCCTGGGCTTTGATGTCCGGCGATGCCTTGTAGTACACTTCTTTTCCCTCTCTGCGGCTGATCACAAGGTCGCTTTGTTTAAGCTGTCGCAGGTGATGGGATACTGCCGGCGCCGTCATGTCGCATATTTTAGCAAGTTCCGAAACGTTTTCTTCAAAGTGGCACAGTATCCAGAATATCCGCACCCTGCTGGCGTCTCCGACCTGTTTGAATACGTCGGCAACGAGTGCAAAATCCTCAACGCTTTTAAGATCTTCAATTGAATGTTCCTGATGTTCCAAAACACACCTCCAAAACTAACCCTTGCACTACACACGGGTGGACAGAATAAATCAACATTTTCAAAGCAACGTGCCGGTAGGCGCTATAACAGGCAAGCCGGCTAAGCCTGCGGCACGGCGATACGCCGCCGCACGGCCACTTCGAGGCTTCCGTTATGAGGAGCAAGCTCGCCAGCGGAAGTGACGAGCGGTCCGCGCAAGCGGACGAGGGCGTGCACGTCCCGAGAGCGTGGGAACGAGCGAAAAGCGGCTTGCGACGAGTAGGAAACGAGAAGTAGTGCAAGGTGATATCACCGTGACCGCAGGCCTAACCTGTTCGCTAGCGCCTGCGGCACGATGGTTACAGGTTTTTCACGTGCAGTGCGCGGATGGAGTTGAGGACTGCGAGGACCATAACGCCCACGTCCGCAAAGATAGCGTACCACATATTCATAAACGGCGCGCCGACCGCGCTCAGGATAAGGCACGCGAACTTGACCGCGAGCGCAAAAATGATATTCTCGTAAACTATCCTCATGCACTTCTTTGCAATGGCGATGCCCTTCGGGAGCTTCAGCAGATCATCATCCATGATGACCACATCCGCAGCCTCAATGGCGGCATCTGACCCGAGCGCACCCATCGCAATGCCGATATCGGCACGCGAAAGCACGGGAGCATCATTTATGCCGTCGCCCACAAACGCGAGCGTT
>JAGDCQ010000096.1 GCA_017958465.1 Lachnospiraceae bacterium | reverse complement strand
GTCACTTGTTGAGGGCAGGAAGGGCGCAAGGAGCGCAGCGCCAATGCTGATGGACTCAACAAGGTTATAAAGGACTGTTGCAAGACGGTCCTTGTCGGACTCGTTCTTTGCAAGCGTCCAGGGCATAGTTTCGTCGATATATTTGTTGCAGCGCTTGAACAGGGCGAAAACCTCGGTTACAGCGTCCGCAACGCGGAGTTTCTGCATCTTCTCGGAAACCTTTTCACAGGTTCCGGTGACAACAAACTTAAGATCCGCATCAATAGGCTCTGCGGCACCTTTATCGCATACAACACCGTCAAAGTACTTGTTGCACATAGAAACTGTGCGGTTTACAAGGTTGCCGAGGATGTTTGCGAGGTCGGAATTGATCCTTTCAGTCATCAGATCCCATGTAATGGAGCCGTCGTTTTCAAACGGCATCTCGTGGATCATGAAGTAGCGCACTGCGTCTACACCAAAGAACTTAACAAGATCGTCGGCATAGAGCACGTTTCCGCGGGATTTGCTCATCTTTCCGTCGCCTGAAAGCAGCCAGGGATGGCCGAAGACCTGCTTAGGCAGGGGCTCGCCAAGGGCCATTAAGAAGATAGGCCAGTAAATGGTGTGGAACCTTACGATATCCTTACCGATGAGGTGAAGGTCCGCAGGCCAGAACCTCTTGTATTTATCGGAGGAATTACCGTCAGCGTCGTAGCCGAGGCCCGTGATGTAGTTTGAAAGGGCGTCGAGCCATACATAAACAACGTGTTTCTCGTCGAAATCCACAGGAATGCCCCATTTGAAGGACGAACGGGAAACGCACAGATCCTGGAGCCCGGGAAGAAGGAAGTTGTTCATCATCTCGTTCTTGCGGGAAACAGGCTGTATAAACTCGGGATGAGTGTTGATGTACTCTATGAGCCTGTCTGCGTATTTGCTCATTTTGAAGAAGTAGGCCTCTTCCTTGGCGGGAACAACGTCCCTTCCGCAGTCGGGGCACTTGCCGTTCACAAGCTGGCTCTCAGTCCAGAAGGACTCGCAGGGAGTGCAGTAGAGGCCTTCGTAAGCCCCTTTGTAGATATCGCCCTGGTCGTAGAACTTTTTGAACATCTTCTGCACCTGGCGCTCGTGATCCTTGTCCGTGGTGCGGATGAACTTGTCGTAGGAGCAGTTGAGGCAATCGCAGATATCCTTTATCTCGCCGGCAACCTTATCGACGAAATCCTTGGGGGAAACGCCGGCTGCCTTGGCTTTCTCTTCTATTTTCTGGCCATGCTCGTCGGTGCCTGTCTGGAAAATGACATCGTACCCTTCGGCACGCTTAAAGCGCGCGATCGCGTCTGCGAGGACGATCTCATAACTGTTTCCTATATGAGGCTTACCGGAAGTATAAGCAATGGCGGTTGTAATGTAATACGGTTTCTTTTCCATTTCTTTTCTCCAAATCCATAAACTCAAGTCAAGTATAGTACAAAATATGCCTATTTGCAAGGATATTGGGCTTGCATGAAACATATTTTTTTGCCCTCGGCAACGAACTTTTCCTCATATTCCGTGCACACATTACCCTCTGCAAACTCGCTTGCATGGAGGTCGCGCGTGAGGGCCGGAACGTCATAGCCGCAGGCTAAAGCCCGCTCGACGGAATAGTCGAAAAGGGCTGTATTGTCGGTCTTAAACTGCACTTTCCCGCCTTTCTTTAAGATCACCTTGTAGACTTCAAGGAAGGTGTCGGAGGTGAGCCTTCGCTTAGCGTGCCTGTCCTTTGGCCAGGGATCCGAGAAATTAAGGTAGATCATATCGATCTCACCTTCGGCAAATATCTCGCCAAGCTCGCTGGCGTAGTCGCAGATGAGGGCCAGGTTCTTAAGCTCCAAGGACTCCTTCTTTTCCAGGGCGCGCAGTATCACCGCTTCATATTTTTCGATCCCGATGTAGTTTACATCGGGGTTTTGCATGGCAAGCGTTGAAAGAAACTTGCCCTTCCCCATTCCGATCTCGAGACGGATGGGGTTGCTGTTCCCAAAGAACTCGTGCCAGCGGCCTTTCAGCTCTTTAGGATCGTGGACAATGGCTTCGTGGGCCGCGATCAGCTCTTTTGAGCCTTTTACGTATCTTAATCTCATAAATCCTCTTAAGTTCTAAGCAGCCGGACGGCCGCTTTTTATGGGTAAAACAAAAGCCGCTCATTTGCGGCTTTTGCTAACCGGTAAGACCGGGTGTTTACAGGTTTGTAGGAAGATGCTTATGCATCAGGTCCGCGCAGTTTGCGCTGGCATCAAGGGAATCGAGCGTGGAGCGGAGAGGCCTCGAGAAGATGGTAGGGAAATCTATCTCATCCATCTCGGGACGGACCTTATAAGTAAGGAACTCCTCGTCCGTTGAGAACTTCGCGGGGTTATCCTTTCCACCGCGAGGGTCCAGCCTTACCCATTTTCCTAACGAATGGAAGTAAACAACGTTCATTGCATGAAGGAAGTATCCGCTGTCCGGGATATCGTTCCTTGCGATACGCTGATAGCAGAAGCCTGCAGCAAAGCCTTCGTGACGAAGGAGTGCGGCAAGCAGCATGGTCTTTGAATAGCAGGTGCCTTCGCCGTAAAGAAGGACCTCTGTAGCCGTTTTTGTAACGCGCTCGCTTCCGCTGTCGAAGGAGTGGCGGATCTCATCACGTACAAATTCGTATGCGGCTTTAGCTTTGCCGATCTCATCGGGGATCCCGAAAAGAAGCTCTTTTGCCTTGGTGTCTATAGCGGGATGCATGAAGTCGAGAGTTTTGTCGGCCGCCATATACTCGGCAAGGTTGTTTTCATCAAATACAAAATCCATGATACCCTTTCCGGCCAATAGGCCACTAAATATCATTTCAAAAACCGGTTTGCGGAAGGATAAAGTGTCATCCCCCGTCTCCTGTACCATTATACTAACTAAAACGGGGAAATACAACAGAAAAAATCTGTATTTTATTGTGTAAGTATGCTATAATCTATGGAGTGTAGTCTGGGTTTCTATGAGGTCCGGGCAAAAGAAGGGGGGAATTACGGTGGATATAAAGATCAACCAGGCTCAGCCGGTCACGCAGACAGAGACTAACAAGCCGGTCCAACAGACAGACGGCCAGTTTAAATTCACCCTTGTAAGCAATATTGAGGAGAGCGAGCTCCAGACAAAGCTTAAGGGCCTGCTGGAAGAAATAACGCAGCAGGGCGAGAGCATAAAGAAAAAGCGGGATATTAAAGAAATGAAGCGCTACCGCGAAATGATCAAGGAATTTATGAACGAGATCACTACCAGGTCCCACAAGTTTTCCCGTGAAAACTTCCTGGACAGGCGCGGCAGGCACAGAGTATACGGCATGATACGCCAGGTGAATAAAAACCTGGACGAGCTGGCGCAGGCGCTGCTTGCCGAGGAGCAGGACCAGATCACTATCCTCAGCAAGATAGACGAGATCCGCGGGCTGCTGCTGGATATACTTGCATAACGGTGAGCTTTATGGTACATTTTAAGGACATATGCGGGAATACAGAGCTAAAAAGGCACTTTATGACCGCTCTAAGGACCGAAAACATCTCCCACGCCTATCTTATAAGCGGGGAGCAGGGTTCCGGCAAAAATATGTTTGCGGATGCGTTTTCGGCTGCGCTGCTATGTACGGAAAACGGGGAAGAGCCCTGCGGGCGCTGTAAATCCTGTATCCAGGCCCAGACCGGCAACCATCCCGATATCATCCGCGTCACCCATGAAAAGTCGGTGATCAGCGTGGACGACATAAGGGAGCAGCTCAACTCAAACGTCGTGGTAAAGCCATATTCTTCGGAATACAAGGTTTTTATAGTGGATGAGGCGGAGCTTATGAACGAGGCTGCGCAGAACGCCCTTCTAAAGACCTTAGAAGAGCCTCCGGAATATGTTGTGATCCTGCTTTTGTCGGAGAGCGAGGATGTGCTCCTTCCCACTATCCGGTCCAGGTGTGTGCGCCTGAACACGAGGCCTTTGCCGACGGCAGACGTGGTGGAGTATCTTACCGCAAACTACGGGGTCCCGGATTACAGGGCAACTACAGCGGCTGCCTTTTCCGGCGGAAACCTTGGGGCCGCCATCGCTTTTATAACGACGGACGGTGCTTCCGAGGAACGTACAAAGGTTTGGGATTTCCTGCGGAATATAGACGATCTTTCGATCCCGCAGATAGCGGATGCAATGCGTATAGAGGCTTCGGAAAGAGAAGAGGTGCTCGATCTTTTCAGCCTGTGGTTAAGGGATGTACTTGTTTTTAAGAGTACCGGAAAAGCTAAAAAACTGATCTTGCAAAACGAGGTCCACAGTATAGAAAAAGCGGCAAAAGTCCGGAGCTTCGAGGCTCTCGACCGCGCCGTGAGAGCGGTGGATGAGGCAAGAAGAAGGCTGAAAAGCAATGTGAATGCCGACATAAGCCTTGAAATGCTTGCCTTGAAGCTGCGTGACCGGTAGTTTGTTATATTTGGAGGATTCATGAAAGTAATTGGTGTCAGATTTAAAAATACAGGGAAGATATACTATTTCGACCCTGTTCAGCTTACGCCGAAAAAGGGCGACCATGTTATCGTGGAGACAGCGAGGGGTGTCGAATACGGCACTGTTATGCTTGCGGACCACGAGATAGATGAGAGCAAGCTCACGGTACCCTTAAAGCCCGTGATACGTGTTGCAACTCCCGCGGATGACGCAGTGGCAAAGAAAAACATTGAAAAAGAAGCGGGAGCCATGGAGATCTGCCGTCAGAAGATCGCAAAGCACGGACTGGAGATGCGCCTTCTGGACTGCGAATACACCTTTGACAACACAAAGATCCTGTTCTATTTTACAGCCGACGGACGCGTGGATTTCCGCGAGCTTGTAAAGGATCTGGCGTCGGTGTTCAAGGTTAGGATCGAGCTTCGCCAGATAGGCGTGCGCGACGAGACAAAGCTTATAGGCGGGATCGGCATCTGCGGAAGGCCGCTCTGCTGCAACACCTTCCTGTTTGACTTTGCGCC
>JAGDCQ010000095.1 GCA_017958465.1 Lachnospiraceae bacterium | reverse complement strand
CTTCCTTGCAAGAAAGGGCGAAGAGCTCGGTAAACAGGAAGAATGATCTAAAGAGACTGACACCTGTCCAAACATGGCAGAGAACGGTCCTCGTTAACGGAAAATAGAAAAGACCCGGTCATCATTGGTGATCGGGTCTTTTGCTTTTTATGATCATTTTTCAAAGTCAAAATGGAAATCCAGTCCAAGGTCATCTCTTACCTTGATGAACTCCTTCTGGACTGCTTCGCCTACGGGAACGCCCTTGTCTTTTCTTTCAAGCCATACAAGGTATTCCTTCTCGCCTGCGGTGTAGATCCTGTCGTGGCCGGGAGCCTTTTCGGACGCCCTAAGCTCCCTGAGGATATCACCGGCAGTCTTTTTGAAGCTTTCAAGGCCCACAAAAGCCTCTGTATCGATAGCTATGAAGAAGTGGCCAAGATGGTAAGGAACCTTCTTGCCTTCAGCGTCCACGCCTGAAAGGGCTTTAAGGAAGCTGCCTGCCTGGAGGGCTGCCGAAAGGATCTCGACTACTGTAGCGTAGCCGTAGCCCTTATAGCCCGCAAGCTCGTCGCCGATGCCGCCAAGAGGCGCAAGAGCTGCTTCTCCCTTGGTAAGGTCCTTAAGGATCTGCTCTGAATCCGTCTTTGCTTCGCCGTCCCTGCCTATTACCATTCCTGCGGGCGTAGGCTTTCCGGTACGTGCGAAATACTCGATCTGGCCGCGCTGGGTGATACTTGTTGCACAGTCAAGCACGAACGGGAACTCCTCGTCTGTAGGCATTCCGACTGTAAGAGGGTTGGTGCCGAGCATATTCTCAACGCCGAACGTAGGCGCAATCGAAGGCCTTGCGTTTGTTCCCGTGATGCCGATGCAGCCTGCTTTTGTTGCCATTGTCGCATAGTATCCGGCAATGCCGTAATGGGTCGAATTGCGGGCGGCAACCATGCCCATGCCGTACTTCTTTGCCTTCTCGATGGCCATATTCATCGCCTTATAGCCAACTACCATGCCCATGCCGTCGTGACCGTCAACAACCGCTGTGGTAGGGGTCTCTCGCACGATCTCAAACTCTGTTACGGGTTTCTGGATGCCTGCATTGATCCTGTCAACATAGATGGGCTTAAAGCGGTTGCAGCCGTGGCTCTCAATGCCGCGCCTGTCACTTTCCATAAGGACATCTGCACAGATCGCAGCTTCCTCCGAAGGAACGCCGAGCTTTTCAAAAGCCGCTGTCATAAAATCCCCGATAAGCTTCCAGCTTACATAAGGTCTGGTTTCCATAAAAATACCTCCTAAAGCACTATTAATGCATTGCTATATAAACAGGGCCCCGGCCCTGTTGTTTACCGTGATCAGGGCGCCGGTTCCTGCGTCGGTTCCTGCGCGGGCTCCTGAGTGGGCTCAGGTGTCGGCTCAGGTGTAGGTTCTGCGTAAACCAGGACTTCCAGCACATCCCGCACAACTTCGTTTGTACCTGCTGCAAGATCCTCTTCGGTAGCGTAGCCTACAGAAACGATCCTGTACACGCCTCCGGCTGCGGGAGTGAACTTTCCGCCGGTGATCTCGAGGCTGTCACAGGAATAGCTGCAGAAAAGCTGGTTTGCGGCCAGGTTCAGGTTTTCCCCGTCCCTGTCATAAGTACGGGATAAGAGGGTATACTCCGTCCCGACTGCAAGAGGCATCCCCTCGTTGATACCGCTCACAACAGTGACGAGCTCTTTTGCCCCTGGGTTGACATTTACAGTGTGGGAGCGGCGCTGAACCTTTCCAGAAGCCGCTTCCGTAACAGTCACGGTAACGGTCACGCGGCCGTTAAGCCCTGTCATCAAACCGTCTTTATCAGCGGTAGCCACGCCTGTTGCGGGATCCACATAAAGCACAGTCTCGTCGGAAGAAGACCAGGAGACGGTATAGGCTCCGTTATCCGCAGCTATCTCGGCTCCGTTGTCGAAAACATTGAAGTCCACCGTCTGCCCCTTTGTGAGGGAAAAAGCCCCGTGGAGCGGGGTGATCCCCTCTGCCGTTGCCATCGATATGGTGACATGGGCGTTGGTGTAGATTACACCGCCAAGGACCGTTGCCGCAAGCAGAACGACCGGTATTATAAACTTAAGCTGTTTTTTCACTTAACTCTCCTCCATATGATCGAGCAGGCTGACTCCTGCCCGGTCCAATGCAATCGAGTAGGCTGACTCCTACTCGATTCGACGGGTCATCTCGCGTACGAAGTCCGCTCAATGACCGTTCACTCAGCCCTCGGCCAGCAAGCGAGCTTGCTGCCGAGGGCATTCGCTTATCGCACAAAAAGAACCCGATGGAAGGTTCCATCGGGTATATTATAACAATTTCGGGTTTTTATTGCAAGAATAAAGGAAGCAAAGGCTTTGTATTGACTTCCTGATGTCTTCTCACAGCCTATGGCTCTCAAAGCCCAAGGAAATGCTCCACTACCTTTGGCATATCCTCTGTCTCGCAGACTGTATCGTGAAGGACAGGCGACTTTCTTGCGGTGGTAACGGTAGCAGGCTGCTTTACGCCTATGATCTTTTCAAGCCTGTCGGCAAGGGCGAAGTCGTCGTCATCTTCCGCGTCCTCACCTATAGCCTTAAGAACGCTGGCTGTAAACTTATAAGGGCTTGCTGTTGAAACCACCACACATACATGGGGATCCCCTGTCTCCTCCACATACTTTTCAGCTACAGCGCAGGCTACGCCTGTGTGTGTGTCCATGCAGTAGTGGCCGGCTTTGAAAACGCTGTTGATGGCCCCGCGCATTTCTTCTGTTGAAGCGGCACCGGCCCAGAAGTCCGAAAGCCCAAGCTTCATCACATCCGTTATCGTATAGGCGCCCTTGTTTGAAAGATCCTTCATGAGCTCAGCGTTTCTTGCGGCATCCCCGCCCGCGATATGGTAGATAAGGCGCTCGAGGTTGCTTGAAACAAGGATATCCATGGAAGGGGACTCCGTAAGGATAAACTTCCTGTTTTTGTTGTATTCACCGGTCTCGAAGAAGTCCGTGAGAACCCTGTTGTCGTTGGAAGCGCAGATGAACTTGTGCACTGGCAGGCCAAGCTGTTTTGCGTAAAAACCAGCAAGGATATTGCCAAAGTTGCCTGTCGGAACGGCAAAGTTGATCTCCTCACCCTTCTTTATCGAGCCCTCTTTAAGGAGCCTGCAATATGCCCAGACATAATAAGCCACCTGGGGCACAAGACGCCCGATATTTATGGAGTTTGCTGAGGAAAAACGGTAGCCGTTCTTCTTCAGTTTCTCAAGCATGGCGGGATCCGTAAAGATCTTTTTAACACCTGTCTGTGCGTCATCAAAGTTGCCCGTTATACCGGCAACGCACACGTTTTTCCCGGTCTGGGTCACCATCTGGCGCTCCTGGATCTTTGAAACACCGTACTTCGGATAAAAGACCACGATCCCGGTACCGGGAACGTCCGCAAAACCTGCAAGAGCAGCTTTTCCGGTATCTCCGGAGGTTGCTGTGAGGATCACGATCTTTTCCTTTATCCTGTTTTTCTTAGCCGCCGTCACCAGAAGGTGCGGGAGCAGGGAAAGAGCCATATCCTTGAAGGCCGCAGTTGCACCGTGGTAAAGCTCAAGGTACCTGAAATCCCCGGACTTTACAAGGGGTGCGATCTCAGGAGTGTCAAACTTTTTGTCGTAAGCGGCGTTTATGCAGGCACGGAGCTCCTCCTCCGTGTAATCTGTAAGGAATTCTTTGATTACCGTATAAGCAAGCTCGCGGTAATCCATCTCTTTTAAGACGTCAAAATCCCAGTTGGGCTTCGGGAGCTCTGTCGGAACATAAAGTCCGCCGTCGGCTGCTATCCCGTTAAGGATCGCACGTGATGCTGTGACCTCTTCTCCACCGCCTCTTGTACTTACATATGTGATCTGTTTCATGGCTAACCTCCATGTTGCTTTATGCCTTTACCACGTCAGGGTTCAAAAGCGTTTTTATGATTATACAGTAAAAATGTAAGTTTGTACATAAGAAAATAAAAAACAGTGCGGTCACACCATTCTGTGGTCGCACTGTCCTGTTATCATTTGTAAAAAGCGTGTCCGCCGTGCTTGAAAAGATATTTGTAAGCACTTATCCAGCCTGTGGTAGGTGTAAGCTCGGGATGCTTCCTCCAGGCAAAGAAGAATATTGCACCGTCCGAATAATCCTCACCGGCAAGAGCGCGCATAACTGCCTCACGTGTAAGATCTGAGATCTTTATGGAATTCCAGTAGCTCTTCATTACAGTTGATGAAAACTGCACGGAATTGCCGCATTTCTCATATATAACTCCGGTAACGGTGTTTGCCCAGCCCTTTGTCACAACGCGGTTCAGGACAACGTTGGCAACAAGGATCCTGCCGTAGATATCCTCTGCGGGGGCCTCTGCCTCAACAAGGTGGCAGAAAAGTTCCAATTCTTCAGCAGAAAGGTTCATCTTGAACTTTTCGTTGACAGTCATCTTAAGATACGAAGGAAGCTCGGGATCGTCTGCCCTGTAGATATCGAGGACATCCTGTGCGCTTCCGAAAAGCCCGAGGACTTCTTCATCCATTATTATTTCTTCAGGCTCGTTTTCTGTCTCCTTTTCGGGAACAGGAGTGGCAGTAGGCGCTTCTGTAGGCGCTGTTGTGGGCTCCTCTGCAACAAGAGCTGCGGTAGGTGTGAGCTCTGCTTTGTCCTGTGCAGGTGTCGGAGTGATATCATTGTTGTCTGCTATTGTTTCGGACTCTTCTTTTTCTGTGTCTGCCACAACCTCTTTTGATCCGTTTCCGGCAAGGGCAGCGTCCTCAGCCTTGTTTCTTAAGACCAGTGCAAAGATCGCTATGCCTGAAAAGATCACGACAGCCACTGCAGCCGCTATCGCTTTGAAGTTGCCTTTCTTTTTTGTTTCCTTGACACCGGAGCCGTTTTCACGATTTCTGAAGATAAACTCCTGTGTCTTTACTTGTTCGTCATTCATTTCATTACCCATCGGATACAGGCCGGAAGTACTTCCCCAAGTCCAAAGTCCTGTATTCGTCCAGTGTTTGACGCCCATCCGTCAAATGTCAAAAGTTACTTTTTTATTTGCACGCTTTGGACATTATACCATCATTTGGTATATTGTCAAGTCCCAACCATGGAGGGAGAGAACCGCCCCCGGTCAGGACTCGGAAAATTTGTATGGACTCGCGCGGGTTTATTGTGTATATTTAAACCAGTAGACGTTGCGAGGTTATGGTTATGGCACTTGCCGGAGTTTCTAAAGCACAGAAAAAAGACGGGACGGAATATTTCAGGGCTTATATTACTCAAAAGGGGCACCATATAAGCCTTGGCAGTTTTGTAAGCGAGAAGCAGGCGAATGCTGCCTACAGGCTTGCGCTTTCTCTTGTGCAGAAGAAAAAGAAATATCATGTGAATGTTGCAAGTGAGATCTCGGGTTATTCAGCTTATACAAGTGCCGTTTCCTTTGAGAAGTGGGTCATGCTGATAAACCTGCGGGATACGGGCATTTACTGCCGCAACCCCATCTACCTTCAGCGCCGTTTTTTTGACTATTATCTTGATCCGGACACGGTCCTACGCTTTGATATCGAGGAGCTTTTCTACTACACGAATCACAAGATCCAGCGCAGGGGCGGGCACCTTTTTGTTGCCGATTACGGGATGCAGGTCAACATCCTTTCGCGCTACGGCATTAAGAATTTTGCGGTCCCGGGCCGTGATTATGTTTTTCTGAACGGGGATACCGGCGATTTCAGGGCCGGCAATATTGAGATCAAGAACCCCTACCACGGGGTGCAGGAGACGGTAAAAGGGGACGAGCACCTTTTTATCGCCAAGATACATATTAACGGCGATGTTACCGTCGGAAAATATAAAACTGTTGAAGAAGCCGCCACCGCTTACAACAAGGCCGCCGATTATCTTTCCGACCACGGTTTTTCAAAGTCTTTCCCGCGTAACTACGTGGAAACTCTGAACGACGTGGAATACGCCGGGCTTTACCAGCAGGTGCGCATCAGCAGAAAGCTTAAAAGTTATCGTTGACTATTCATGCACCCATGTGCTATTATCTTCCCGTTTGAGAGGTGCAGACGATCGCGCCGCAAGGTGAGGAAAGTCCGGGCTTCACAGGGCAGTATGCCGGATAACGTCCGGTGGGGGCGACCCCAAGGAAAGTGCAACAGAAAGCAAACCGCCGCGCAAGCGGCAAGGGTGAAACGGCGGTGTAAGAGACCACCGCTTTTGTGGTACCACGTAAGGCATTGTAAACCCCATACGAAGCAAGACAAACAGGAGGCAATGTGGCTGCCCGTCACGTCTCCGGGTTGTCGCGTCGTCCGCAAAGTACAGGTTCTGCCTGTAAACCCGCGGGCGGGAGCCGGCAGGTAACTGCCGGTCAAGATGGATGATCGTCTGATACAGAACCCGGCTTACAGCAGCTCTCAAAAAAAGAACGCAGCGCAAACTGCGTTCTTTTTATTTTACTGGTCACTGTTTTCTCTGGCGGTCCTTCTGCTCTTTTTCAGTGTTGTTCTGCTCCTTGGTGGTGTAATCGGAGCTCTGGCTGAGGGTCACCTCATAAGTGAACTCCTTCCACTCTCCATCCACCTTTCTTTGAAGCGTCACTTCAACCTTGGTGCCGTATTTGTGCGCCGTAACTCTTGAGACAAGGTCGTCGGATGTAAGGACTTCGTTACCGTTTACCGCAGTAATGATATCGCCGATCTGGATGCCCGCCTCCTCAGCTGCGCTGTTCTCGGTAAAGCTGCGGACATATATTCCGCGCGGCCAGCTGTAGTAATTAGCGATCTCTTCAGTAACTTCCGAGATGTATATGCCAATGTAGCCTTTCTCGTCGGCCGAAAGCTGGTTCATCAGATCCTCGATGATCTCTGTCACGTTGGAAACAGGGATCGCAAAGCCCATTCCCTCAACCTCGGCATCTGCATATTTAACGGAGTTGATACCGATGACTTCTCCGTTCATATTGATCAGGGCACCGCCCGAGTTGCCGGGGTTAATGGCTGCGTCTGTCTGGAGAAGGGTCATTGTGTTGCCGTCTACGGTCACGCTCCTGTCCTTTGCGCTGATATAACCTACGGTAACGGACTGTCCGTAACCCAGGGCATTGCCGATGGCAACTACCATTTCACCGACCTTTACTTCATCCGAATTGCCAAGCTTGGCAAAAGAGATGGCATTCTTGGTCTCTTCGGTGATATCGGCCAGCTTAACTGCTATTACAGCAAGGTCCGCGGTGGAATCGGTCCCCTTGGCTACAGCGCTCACTTTGGTCCCGTCCGCAAAAACAACTGAGATCGTCTTTGCCTTGTCCACAACGTGGTTGTTTGTGACGATAAGCAGCTCTGTCTCGTTTTCCTTAACGATTATGCCTGTTCCCGAGCCCTCGGATGTATACTGGCCAAACCAGGAGCTGGAAGTAAAGGTGCAGTTTACGGCAACCGTAAATGGTATGGAATTCTCAACTATACCGCTTACGCTGGTGCCTTCGATCTTGTTTGAAGAAACGGTGGCAGTAGCCTGAAGAACGCTTGCTGATGCCGTCTGCCCGTTGTTTTCCGTGTTAGTAGAAACAGTTGAAGAACTCTCTATCGGTGAAAAGTGGTTGATGAGCATTGTGGTACCGGCAAAGGTACCGGCTGCAACTGCGCCGAAAACTATGGCTGCAAGGGCTGCCGTAAAAACTCTCTTAGCGCCGCCTTTTCCGTTTTTCTTTTGCGGAGCAGACGGTTCCGGTGTTGGTGTCGTCTGATAAAAATTATATCCGTCCATGATAAACCTCCATACCGATCTTTTTCCGGCACCCGCGTGCGAAGCGCCGGGGCAAAGATCTTTATAACAGCTTTTCTTAAGCTTATGGCCTTATAATATACCCCCATTGTGTTTGGTTTGTGAACAAAAAAACATCGTTTTGTGAACTGATACACATTTTAAAACAGGGCCCGCCCCCGGCGAACCCTGTTGAAACTGCATGTTTTAATCTGCAAAAAGCCTGTTTATTGCGCTGAACATGGCGCGTACAGAGGCCCTTGTGATGTTCGAGCTCACGCCCACTCCAAAAGTGGTCGTTCCGGTCTGGGCATCCATAACGTGCATATATGCCGCTGCCTGGGCATTTGAGCCGGAATTCAGGGCGTGCTCCGTGTAGTCGATGACCCTGATCTGGCGGCCAAGCTCCTGCTGGAGGGCGAGCTTTACAGCATCGATGGGGCCGTTACCCCTTTCCGTAAGGGTCTTTTCAACACCGTGATCCGTGTAGGTAAGCTCCACCAGGGAGTGGTAATTCTCCTCGCTGTCGGGGATATCCTCCGTCCTCAGTTTTCTGAAATGATAAGGCTCTTTCTTATCGATATACGCCTTCTTAAACTCCTCCATGATACGGTCGGGCTCGACTTCTCCCTCGATCTCAGAGATGCTCTGAACGATATCGGCAAACTCCTTGTGCATGGCCCTCGGAAGCTTGAATCCGAAATACCGCTCGAGAACGTAGGCAACGCCGCCCTTTCCGGACTGGCTGTTTATGCGCACAAGTGATTCGTATTCGCGCCCTATATCCCTTGGATCTATGGAAAGGTAAGGCACCTCCCAGACACCGCCGGATTGCCGCATCTTTGCCAGCCCCTTGCTGATAGCGTCCTGGTGGGAGCCGGAAAAGGCCGTAAACACAAGCTTCCCGGCGTACGGGTAGCGCTCGGGCACAGGAAGCTTGCAAAGGCGCTCGTATATATGCCTTATGTTGTCTATATTGGAAAGCTCAAGCTTTGGATCCACGCCGCAGGAGAACATATTGTAGGCAAGGATGAGAATATCTACATTTCCTGTCCTCTCGCCGTTCCCGAACAAAGTGCCTTCCACACGTTCCGCACCGGCCATGATGCCAAGCTCCGCCGTAGCGACGCCTGTCCCCCTGTCGTTGTGGGGATGGATGCTGAGCACGATATTCTCGCGGTCCTGAAGGTTTTTGTTCATCCACTCCACCTGATCGGCATAAACGTTTGGAGTATCCTGCTCCACAGTTGCAGGCAGGTTGATTATTAGCTTGTGCTCCGGATCCGGAGCAAGGATCTTTGTCACCGCATTGCAGACCTCAAGAGCAAAATCAGGCTCTGTGGCGTTGAAGCTCTCGGGCGAATACTCGTAGCGGATATCACCCTTAAAGCCCTTTGCCGCCTCTTTAAGCCAGGTTGCACCGTCGGTGGCTATCTTCTTGGTCTCTTCCTTCGACGCGTGAAAGACCACATCTCTTTGAAGTTTTGAAGTGTTGTTATAAATATGGACGATGCACTTTTTTACGCCCTCAAGGGACTCTATGGTCTTCTCGATAAGCTCCTTACGGCACATAACAAGGACCTGGACGGTGACGTCATCCGGTATAAGGTCTCTTTTCACAAGCTCCCGGACAAAGTCGTACTCCACGCGCGAGGAAGCAGGATACCCGATCTCTATCTCCTTAAAGCCCAGACTGACAAGAAGCTTGAAAAACTCAAGCTTCTCCTCTACCTGCATAGGTTCTTCCAGGGCCTGGTTGCCGTCCCTGAGATCCACGCTGCACCACACGGGCGCCTTTTCGATGGACTTTGACGGCCACTCCCTGGTCTCAAGGCTGAAAGCCCTGTCTCTTTTATATTTTTGATACGGCAATGACATTTATCAATCTCCCGAAACAGATTTCACCACGATATCCACAGTCACGGCGTCCACAGTTATCCCTTCGATGGGCTCCACCTGAATGGAGGCTGTGGCAGTCTGCATGGAATTCTTCGCAAAGCTAAGGTCGATATATGCTTTGATATCCGAGCTTACCACCTTTTTTATAGTCTCTTCCGGCCCTCTTATCACAAGGTCGACAGTGGAAGGAACTATCTCACAGGAAAGGCCTTCCCCAAGGTTTTTCTGGGTTATGCGGTCTGTGGATATAGAGATGGTACGCTGTGAAAACTTCTCTATGTCAGCTCTCACGGAAACGAGCTTTGTTTCGTTAACGATGGTAAGGGCGTCCCCGTAGCGGTCGTAAAGAGCGGCTGCAACATCAAGGGTGCTCTCAAGGTCCACGTCCGCGTCGGAAACATTGTAATTCAGCATGATGCGGCTGAGGAGCGCAAGATCTGCGGTCTTGCCGGCCACTGTCATATAGTGGGGAGCAAACTCCAGGCTCTTAAGGTAGTAACCGTCAGCCGGTGTCCCAAGAGCATTGATGACAACCTCCACTTCCTTTGTGGGAAGGATCGTCATATCTATCTTTACCTGGTTTTCAGAAAGGTTAAGGTTTTCCGAGGAAACAACATTGCCTTCCGCGTCGTAAGCCTGTACTGCGCAGTTTTGGGAAATATCCCTTGATGCGCCGTCAACGCCGATGATGACTGCAACTCTCGCCACCTTCGCAAGCTGTGTCTCGGAACCTGTAATGGTGATAAGGTTGGGGCTTACGGTGCTGTTTGTTATGTAATAGCCCTCTTTAACGTTTCCGTCAGTGATTATCGCAACGCCAAAGCTCCTCTGGATAAGGTCCACAAGAGTAAGGTGGAGCATAGTCGTCCCGTTCTCGGTGGCATGGCTTATGATCTCAAGCGAGTCGTCGCCGTGGGTCTTACAGGTCACGATGATGGGAACGGCGTTAAACTCGTTTTTGTTTGTAACGTCCGCTATTGCCTCAAAATCGCTTACCGTCAGGGTGTTTGCTACAGAGCGCTTGGTGCGCACCTTTACGGAAACCTTATCCCCCGACGTCACTTCCATAAGCTTGTTCACACTGTCCATCGCATCCTGGTTTATGATCCTCACGGGGACATTGTCTATGGTGGTCGTGGTGACGGGGTCTATAAAGCCGTTGATCACAAACCAGAAGAAAACGGCCAGGGCTATCGATATTAACTTTAATCCGATATTACGGGTCAATTTCTCTTTCATGATCAGACGGTCTTTTCCTTCTTAAACTTAGAAATGAACTTAACAAGCCCTGCGGGCTCAACAACTTTCTTCTGTGCGGCAACCAGTTTGTTACGAAGCTGCTCGCTCCCGGCGTTCCTTGTAAGCTCGCCGTTCTGCGCTATGGAAACCCGTCCGGTTTCCTCGGATACTATTATGACAAAAGCGTCAGTGCACTCCGAAAGGCCTATGCCGGCTCTGTGGCGCGTTCCAAGCTCTTTCGGGAGCCTTAAATTGTTTGACAGGGGAAGATAACAGGTAGCGCTTGTAATCCTGTCGTTCCGGATGATAACCGCTCCGTCATGAAGCGGCGTATTGTGCTCGAAAATGTTGATGAGGAGCTGGCTGCTCACAACTGCATCTATATCGATACCTGTCTTTATGTATTCGTTAAGGAGTACATCTTGCTCTATTACAATAAGTGCGCCTGTTTTATTCCTTGCGAGATCGAAGGTTGCACGGATGATCTCGTCCAGGGTCTTGTCAGTAAAGTTTTCCTTCTCGTTTTCCTTCAGGAACGACAGCCTGTTCACTGCGTATTTCTGGCCCAGGTTTTCAAGCACCTGTCTGAACTCCGGCTGGAACAGTATGATTATCGCCGTTATCCCCACTGTAATGGTGTTTGCGAAGATCCACAAGATAACGTTGAAATTGAGAAGATATGCACCGATCCAGACAACAAGAAGAACAGCCAGACCCTTTACGATGATCCAGGCCCTGGTCTTTTTGATCCACTTTATTATTTTGTAAATGAGAAATGCAAGTATCAGGATTTCGAGAAAATCCGTGATCCGCATCTTGGGCCACGCGACCCTGTTCAGGAAATTCTGCGAAAACTGCTGGATCTTATCCCACATGGCTATTCTTCACCTTATTATTCGTTCTTATCTTCCGTATCCACAACCTCGCCGGGCACCTCCGCAGGCTCCTCCGGGCTTTCGGGAGTTTCCTCGACCACAACCTTGCTGGCGGGCTTTTCCTCAGCCTTGTTTTTCCTGCTCTTAAGGCGTTTTGCAAATGACTTTGAAACCTTCTCGGGCTCCAAAACTTCACCGGTCTCCGGATCCGTAAACTCGTCGTCTACGTACTCCTCACTCTCCATGCTGGCCTCAAAGTAGGTCGGCGTGTTCATCTCACGGATCTTAAGCTTCTTCAGGCCTGTCTTGATCTTTGGTACCGCACGTACGTAGTAGTAATAATCATCATCCTCAAACTGAACGTTCTCAACAGAGATATAATCCAGGACGCGTATGAACGCGTACACGATGATGACAAGCAGGCAGGAGATGATGGAGAAGGTGAGCATCTTGCCAATGCCGCCTTCGAGCGAGTATTTCCCGTCCACAAAGATATTACCCACGATGTTCACAGCCGTTCCGACTATTATGGATATCTCAAAAGCAAAGCTGAATTTCAGCTTTCTTATTACGAACACAACTACCTCAACTGCGGCATAAACCCCCATGAACCACAGCATTTCCTTGCTGGCAAGAAGGTTGTCCACAATGGCGTTAACAAGCTCAAGAAGGTTGTCTGTGTTGAGCTTTGAAAGGTCTACCTGGATATCCACGCAGTTTCTGATGACCGCCGTAAGATATCTGAAGAATATACCGCAGCACATGGGGAATACCGTGACCGGAGTCGTGGTAAGGCCCGCAAGGAGCGGCACGGTGTACGGGATGTTGAACACACCGAGCACCGGGACTGCTATCATGATATAAGCATATTTAGGCGTAAACCTGAGGAAAAACGCGTAGAGCACCAGCATAAACAGCGCTACAAACAGTGCAAGGACAGGGTTTACACTGAAAACGTGAACTACGGTGAGCACTATGCAGACCAGCGCAAGGACACCGCCGGGTGTGAAAGCGCACAGGATGCTGAGCATAACAACGACAGAGCCTGCGGTCAGGCGCGTGTCGTAGCCTATTTCCGTGTTAAGCACGGTCAGTACCAAAAATGAAACTATAAACTTAAAAACCAGATCTATGGCGAACTGGAACTTCTGGTATATCTCGCATACCTTGTTCCTGAACTCCAACATCGCCTCTAACATTAGCGGTTCCTCCCATTATCCTCGGCATTGAGCTCCTCCAGCACTACGGACTCGCCTACCTCCTCGGCATCTTCTTTCAGTCTGTAATATTTCTTCAGCTTTTTAAGCAGATTGTAGTATCCCGAGAGCCGCTTCCTTGAAACGTTATATGCTATGAAGTACCCTATTATCGACAGCACCGCAAAAATGGCAAGAATATAGATGTAGATGATCAGCAGCTTCTTGCCAAGCGCCGCGTAGTCGATGGTGACAAACTCGGCGATCAGGTAATCGGATTTATATACGGCCGCCATAAACAGCAGGAGCAGATATCCGAAGGTTACGGCAACAAGAGTGCGGAGCACGTGATAATGCACGTAATCGGATCGGAAATACTTTGCAAGCTTAACGTCATAGCGTCCGGCGTTTTTCTCGTATATGGACAATTTCGTCATTATACGGACTTTCTTTTTATCGAGCATTTCTCTATCCTCTTTGTCCCGCCGGAAGTTTCCGGCAGGAACTTGTATTTTACTGAAGCTTTACGGTGAGCCTTACGGGATTGTGGTCCGAGTACTCGAAGCCTGCGTCCACTGTTTCAACCGTCTCGATTTCGACTCCCGGTGAAACAAGGAAGCCATCGATCACAAAGAACTGCGTTGCGGCGTTTGAGGGATCGTAAGGCATATTCAGCAGTCGGCAGGTCGCATGGTCCTTATCGTATGCAAGCTGCCAGCCCTCCGGAAGGCTTGTAATGTCGAAGACTGCAGGTGTCCAGGTACTGGTATCCTTAATAGGGAAAACATCCAGTGTTCCGGGGAAGGACTGATTGAAGTCGCCGCCGGCGATAACATAATTACCCTTGGCATATTCTTCGCTCATTATCTCAACAAGGCGCTTTGCCTGCTTTATCTTTCCCTCACCGCTGTCATAAGCTTCGAGATTGAAGTTGATAACGGAAAGCTTTTTGTCGGTCCCTTCGATATCGTAATGGGTGACAAGGACACAGCGCTTAAGCTGGGCCACGCTCATGGGCCAGGAGAAGGCGTTTGGAAGCGCAAGCCTTGTTGCCTTGTCTTCTGCCGTCTTGGCTTTTGAATAAGTGGCAAGTCCGCCCTCAACGTGGCCTATCGGAGGCCAGGGGAAGGGCACATAATCGCATTTGTAATTATAGCAGGATGCAGTACTTGCGGCATCCAGCGCGATAGTCAGTGAAGCAACTTCATCATGTTTGTAGCTGCGCTTTGAATACCGGTCCACTTCCTGAAGGATCATGACATCCGCCCTGTTGGCTTTAAGAGTGTCGATCACGCCGTTGAAGTAGTAAAGGAACGTATCCAGGTTGTCCGGCCTGCCGTCCGTCTTGCCGCCGTCAAGCACAAAGTCCTCATTTTTCCCAAGCCCGCAGTATCCCACGTTCCAGGTAAGGATGGACAGTTCGCTTGAAAGAGGCTCCGGAGCAGCGTTATAGACCACTTGTACTTCCTCTTTTTCAGCAGGTTTGTATTCCGTTATCGTAAGCCAGCCAATAAAACCTACGGCAAACAAAACAATGGCGCCAAGAACGGAAAGCACTATTATCAAAGCAGTCTTCAGAGGTTTCCTCTTTCCTGCTCCTCTCTTTACGCCGTTCCTGCCACGGTTTACACGGGGTTTATAGTATTTGATCTTTCTATAGTCGCTCATGTCAGCCCTCGTTGCCACATAACTATTCAAATTACATTATCGCACGAACAACCTGCGAAGTCAAATAAAAAAACAGGCACAGGGAATAATTCTCACCAATACAAAAAGTCCTGTACAGCGGATGTGTACAGGACTTTTGATCATTATAAACCGTGACCGGCCTTCTGCAGATTATTATTTGTAGAGCTCAACAAGCTTCATAAGGTGCTCATAGCGGGCCTTAGCAGCTTCTTCGGACTCCTTGAACAGGCGCTCTGCTCTGTCAGGGAACTTAACCTTGAGTGAAGTATAACGTGTCTCATTGTTAAGGAATGCCTGATATTCGCCGTTGCCTTCCTTGGATGTAAGGGTGAAAGGATTCTTTCCTTCTGCCTTAAGAGCAGGGTTGAAGGAGAAGAGGTTCCAGTAGCCTGCTGCTACAGCTTTCTTCATTTCATCCTGGCAGTGGTTCATACCGCCCTTTACTCCGTGGAGTTCGCAAGGAGCGTAGCCGATGATGAGTGAAGGACCGTTGTAAGCCTCTGCTTCCTGAAGTACCTTAACAGCCTGTGCGGGGTTAGCGCCGAGAGCGATCTGTGCAACGTATACGTAGCCATAGCTCATAGCGATCTCAGCAAGAGACTTCTTGCCAATCTCCTTACCTGCTGCAGCGAACTGGCAAACTTCACCGATGTTGGAAGCCTTGGAAGCCTGACCACCTGTATTGGAGTACATTTCTGTATCGAATACCATTACATTTACGTTTTCGCCGGAAGCAAGAACGTGGTCAAGACCGCCGAAGCCGATATCGTATGCCCAGCCGTCACCGCCGAGGATCCATACAGACTTCTTGGAAAGGTACTGCTTCTTCTCAAGCACTTCCTTAGCAAGGTCACTGCCGTTCTTCTCAAGCTCTGCGATAAGAGCTGTTGCGGCTGCAGGATTCTCCTTTGTGCTGTCCTTTGTCTCAAGGAACTTGTCGATAGCAGCCTTAAGGCTGTCGGAAGCATCGCCCTTAAGCTCTTCGAGCTTAGCGATAGCCTGGTCGCGGAGCACCTTCTGGCCAAGGTACATACCGAGACCGTGCTCTGCATTGTCTTCGAACAGGGAGTTAGCCCAAGCGGGACCGCGTCCGCTGTCTTTATTTACTGTGAAAGGTGATGTTGCAGCAGGACCGCCCCAGATCGAAGAACAACCGGTAGCGTTCGAGATGAACATCTGCTCACCGAAGAGCTGTGTGATAAGCCTTGCGTAAGAGGTCTCGGCACAGCCTGCGCATGAGCCTGAGAACTCAAGGAGCGGCTGATTGTACTGGGAACCGATAGGACCCTGTACAAGAGCGGGCTTGATCTCCTTCTTGCTTACGTTTGCAACAAGGTAATCGAATACAGGCTGCTCATCAAGAACTTCTTCCTGAGGAACCATCTTAAGAGCGCCCTTAGCAGCTGCAGGACAAACAGTTACGCACTCGCCGCAACCCATACAATCGAGAGGGGATACGCTCATGGTGAACTTCATGCCGGCATCTGTAGCATGCTTGGAATCAGCAAGCTTGATGTTCGAAGGAGCCTTTGCAACTTCGTCGGCGTTAAGGATGTAAGGTCTGATGGTAGCATGTGAGCAAACGAATGCACAGCTGTTACACTGAGCACAGGTCTCTGCATCCCACTTCGGAACCATAACTGCGGTTCCGCGCTTCTCGTACTGGGAAGCACCGATCTCGAACTGTCCGTCGGGGCAATCCTTGAATGCGGAAACAGGAAGGCTGTCACCATCCATAAGAGCGATGGGGTTCATGAGCTCTTCTACCATCTTAACTGTTGCGGGACGACCGGAAAGCTTAGGCTTAGCGGGATCTGCAGCAGGAGTAGCCCAGTCTGCGGGGATCGTTACAAGGTGGAGCGCATCCTTACCCTGATCGATAGCCTGGCAGTTCATATCAACGATATCCTGGCCCTTCTTGGAGAACTTCGCAACAACCTTCTCCTTCATGTGCTTGATAGCGTCTTCTGCGGGAAGAACGTTTGCAAGTGTGAAGAATGCGGACTGAAGAACGGTGGATGTTCTCTTTCCGAGACCGATCTTGCCTGCGATGTCTACTGCATCGATGGTGTAAACCTTGATGTTGTTCTCAACGATATACTTCTTTGCCTCTGCATTAAGGTGCTGGCCGAGTTCTTCATCGCTCCACTGGCAGTTGATGAGGAAGATACCGCCGGGCTTAACATCCTGAACCATCTTGTAGCCCTTGATGATGTAGGACTGCTGATGGCAGGCAACAAGGTCAGCCTGGTTGATGTAGTACGGGCTCTTGATGGGCTTGTCACCGAATCTCAGGTGGGAAATGGTGATACCGCCTGTCTTCTTGGAGTCGTACTGGAAGTATGCCTGGATGTATTTATCGGTGTAGTCACCGATGATCTTTGTCGAATCCTTGTTAGCACCAACTGTACCGTCACCGCCGATACCCCAGAACTTACATTCAACGGTACCTGCTGCAGAAGTGATGGGAGCGGGCTTAACTTCGGGAAGTGAAAGGTTTGTAACATCATCTACGATACCGATGGTGAAACGAGCCTTCGGAGCGTCCTTCTCGAGCTCTTTGTAGATAGCAAAGATGCTTGAAGGAGGAGTATCCTTGGAACCTAAGCCGTAGCGGCCGCCGGTAAGGATGATATCATTCTTGCCTGCCTCGCGAAGCGTTGCCGCGATGTAGAGGTACAGAGGCTCGCCGAGTGAACCGGGCTCCTTTGTACGGTCAAGGACTGCAACCTTCTTTGCGGTCTTAGGAAGGACTTTGATGAAGCTGTCGGAAACCCAAGGTCTGTAGAGACGAACCTTAACAAGGCCGACCTTCTCACCCTTAGCGGTAAGGTAATCGATAACTTCTTCAGCAACGTCACAAACGGAACCCATAGCCACGATAACGCGGTCTGCGTCCGGAGCTCCGTAGTAGTTGAAGAGATCGTAGTCTGTACCGAGCTTCTCGTTGATCTTCTTCATGTACTTCTCAACAACTGCGGGAAGTGCATTGTAAGCGGTGTTGCATGCTTCACGATGCTGGAAGAATACGTCACCGTTTTCGTGAGAACCGCGCATAGCGGGCTTCTCGGGATTGAGAGCGTGCTCTCTGAATGCCTTTACGGCGTCCATGTTGCACATTTCTTTAAGGTCAGCGTAGTCCCACTTCTCGATCTTCTGGATCTCGTGAGAGGTACGGAAACCATCAAAGAAGTTAAGGAAGGGAACTTTGCCTTCGATAGCTGCAAGGTGAGCTACAGGGGAAAGG
>JAGDCQ010000094.1 GCA_017958465.1 Lachnospiraceae bacterium | reverse complement strand
GGCCACAGCCATAAGGCTGCAGTAGGTGTGCCGGCAAACGTGGGGCGTGAGAGTGGGCAGGGGCGTTTTGTGCGCCTCGTTGTAGCGCTTGTGGGCGAGGGACATGCGTTTCTCGATGTGCTGCGCGATGAACGGCATGTCGTTCCTGTCCAGAAACAAAAAGCCCTTAAAGCCGTTTATCTCAGGCTCGCTGCCGGGTTTCTTTCTGGCTTTGATGATGCGCTCGAAGGCCTTTGCAACCTCCTTCGACACCGGAAGGACTCTGGCGCCGCTCTCTGTTTTTGTGGTCTCTACGATATACCGCATGTTGCGCGTGCGCTGGAGCTGGTGGGAAACCTTTACTGAGCGCGCCTTAAGGTCGATATCCGACAGCGTAAGGCCGCAGAGCTCTGAAACTCTAAGGCCCGTGTGAAACAGGATGTAGAAGGTATCGTAGTTTGCGGAAAGGCCCTTTGTGTCCCGCACGAATTTAAGGAAACTGTCGCGCTGCTCGCGGGTGAGCGCCTGGCGCTTGCCGGAGGTGTTGACCACAGCCTCTGAGACCGGGAAATCAAAAGGATTTCGCTTTAGAAGCCCGTCCTCCACCGCGGATCCGTAGGATTGCTTTAAGACGCTGCGGGCGGAAAGGATGGCACTGTAGCTGCGCCCCGAGGCCTGAAGGCGCCCAAGGAAAGACTTGGCGTCTGACGGACAGAGGCTGACAGCGGGGAGCTCTGCGATCTCGTCGGTGCGGATGATATCGAGGGCGTAGCGGTAGTTGTCGAGAGTGCTGTGCTTTATGTTGCTCTTTAGCGCTATATATTTCTCGCAAAGCCCGGCGGTAGTAAAACCCTGCTCCCGCAAGGCTTCCGCCCCGGGCGCTTCAGGCACTGCGCTTTCGGCCCCGGAAAACCCTAAGCTCCTGTCTTCGGAAAGCATGCTATTCCCGCTTTCTTCGATCCTTCGCTCCTCGCGCCGGTCCTCAGGCACCCCCTTCTGCACCTTTGAAAAAAAGGGGTTGGTGGCATATAAGATGATGGAAATTATCAATTGACAGATGTAAAGAACGGTCACAAAAGTGACAAGAAAAAAAGACATTTGTTCATAATTCATGTAAATCCTCCCAAGATTATAGCATTGTGGTACCGGCAAACGCCTTTGGGTTCTCCGTCCGGTGCGACGGAAGCCGTCTCAAAACCCGCCCTTACGCCGCCCTCCTATTGGCGGCGAAAGAACTTAAGATTAAAGGCCTTTTAGCCGATATATCGATTGAACAGGACTATGTACATTTGTATACAGCCCATATATATACTACACCGTTTTTTGTGGGAGGAAAAGTATGAAAAGACTTAAAGTTTTGGCAGGTCTGCTTGCCATTGTTGCAACCCTGTTCATTACGGCATCTTCTGTAAAAGTCCTTGCGGATGATACCCCCGGCGGGGATGTTACGCCGCCCGGGGACGAAGTCACCGAGCCCGTGGAAGAAGGCAAAGACGCGGACCCTTTGTCGGATTACGCCATAGAATACAGCGAGTTTCGTATCAATTGCAGGAAGGGTGTGTACTTCCAGTTTGTAAAGAAACCTCAGCCCGGCAACCTTAAGACCAACGCCTGGATCCCGGCCACCGTTTCGGGAGACAGGGCATTCATCGACTTTTCCGAGATAAAGAAGACAAGCTATGTGGCCCTTACAATGGATCCCGCTAATACCACGACAGATACTGTTCTGACCATTGAGTGTCCCATCAAGAGCCTCAAGGCCAATGTAAATTACCTTTCTGAGACGCCACAGAGCCTTTTTGAGGCCCTTTCGCTCTTGGAGGTAAAAACGGTCGCCGGAGCCACAGACACCCTTGAAACGGATTCTACAGCGGCTGAAGCGACTGCTTTCAAAGCAAAGTATGCTTTCCAGTGGAAGCGCGGCGTAAACGGCTCCTGGAAGGACGCGATCCCTTCCGAAGGATCACCGGAAGGCGAGTTTGCCCTTGAGTTTGGGATGCTCTGCGCCACAAACGCCACCCTCTACGTCCGCGTAAACGGATTTGCGCAGGAGGGCGAAATACAGGGCATCATCCCTTCAAAGGAAGCGAAGGTCAGGATCGGAAAGACAGCCCTCGCGCCAAGCATCAAGCAGGATTACAAGCGCGGGACCCTGGCCGTAAAGAACGGCATGGAGTTCAAATACGGCGAAAAAACATATTTTGTCCCTGCCTTCGACAAAAAGTCAAAGACCTCGGCAAGGATATCATCCTCCTCGGGCAGCGTGAACAGTAAGGTTTCCTACATCGGTCTGGAAGAGCTTTATACGCTCCTGAAGGCCGAAGACAACGAGCTTAGCCCGGAATCCCGGATAACGCTTAACGTCCGCGTATCCGCCACCACAAAAAAGCACGCTTCCCTTTATGCAAACGTGGACATCCTCATGCCCATCGCAGCACCTGAGGGTGAGATCATCGTAAAATATGAGTACTGCGAGGCTAAAGGCACGCTCCGTGCGGCCTTCTCCGTATCGGGAGAGCCTGTGGACGGCAGAGGCATCCAGTATGCCATCGGCGGTGCAGATGCCGATATCTCGCAGCTAAAATTCACGGACCTTAAGAAAAAGGACGGAGAGTACCTGCCCATCGGCTTTGACGCAAAAGTCGGCAAACTCTGCGAGTACTATAATTCCCTCGGTGCAAAGGACAAGACAAAGAAGGGCGAAGAGCTCCATCTTTTCTACCGTTACTCACCGGTCACCACAAAGAACTCCGAGCGTCACCCCGGTTTCTGCGCCCATGTGGCTGCCACAGCCTCCGAAGAGACTACGATCACGCTTCCCACAGAGGAGTCCCAGCCGCCTTACACCATATCCTTTATCACCACCGTCACAAATAACGACATAACCGGCGGCGGAGCAACTGTTTATATCGGCGAAGAGGCCGTCCAGCGCGCCACCACCAACGGTGAAGAGGTGAAGTTCAAGGTTACGCCTGTGGTCGTAAAGAAGGACGATAAGGACCGTAAAGTCGAGCTTCTTGTAAAACTGTCCGGGAAGGTGCTCAACGCCGACAAGGACGGCTTCTACTCCACAGGAGCAGTTGCAAAGGGCGGTGTGGTAATGATAGATATAACCTACGGCGAGCCCGAGGCAGAGCCGTCACCTTCGCCTTCGCCGACCCCTGCACCCTGACAGCTATACAGATAATAAAAAAGCAACTGCCGCTCAGCAGTTGCTTTTTTTGATCACTGCCCTGCGGCAGTGCGGATCTTTACAGGCGGATCGGTCCTGATCGCTCAGATCGTATTACTTCTGATCGTTCAGCCCGGTCACGTTGATGTTGTGGTTAACCTTAGCATCATAAGTATAGCCCTTCATGATCTCTGTAAGGTCAAAACCTGTTGTTTCTTTTACGGACTCAAAAACCTTTGCCATAACAGCAGGTGTGTAGCCGCCTACGCTGCCGACGCCGGTATCTGAGCCGCCGCCGTCGATAACGGTGATCTTGTCGATGGAAGCGATAGGAGCGGCAACCTCTCTCGCGATGTTAGGCAGCTCCTTGATGATCATCTCGGTAACGGCTGCATTGTTGTACTTCGCATAAG
>JAGDCQ010000093.1 GCA_017958465.1 Lachnospiraceae bacterium | reverse complement strand
GCGAGAAAGAGGGCGTTTGCAAAAACTGCGGTGAAAAGACAACTGAGCAGATCGCAAAGTATACGCAGGCCGAATGGGACGAGATCCTGAAGCTTTCACAGACGCCGACGCCGGAACCTTCGCCTACACCCGAACCTACAGAAGGCGTGGAGACGCCCTCCGACACACCTGTTGAAGAGCTGCCTTCGGATGACGGAAACGCAGGAAGGATCCTGCTCATTGCCTTCGCCGTGCTTGGGGTGGTGGGGTGCGCCGCACTGTTTGTGATCATATTCGGAACAAGATCGAAGAGAAGATAAAGAGAAAACAAAAGAGAAACCAAAGAGAAAAGGCTGTTCTGTCAACCGGCAGAACAGCCTTTTGAAATACCGTTATTTCTTTTGGGAGCCGTAGCAACCCTTTTTATGTCGACCATCATTCGCATGTTCTGCGGTTAAACTCCGGATGTTCCGTGTAATACTCGGATTTGTGACGGTACATGGACATATCGGCAAGCCTTATGGCCTCGCGGATATCGTGGGCGGAGTCGTCGTAATAGCTTCCGACAGCGAAACGGACAGCAGGGTCTATGTCTTCCTGGTCTTTGAGACGGGCCACAAGACTCTCGAAGTCGTCCCTCGGACATCCGGAGGCAAGGACCATAAATTCGTCACCACCGGCGCGATATATCTCGAAACCGTTGAAAACATCACGGATCTTTGCGGCAACACTCTTTATGAAATCGTCACCGGCAGAGTGCCCGCGCTCGTCGTTTACACGCTTAAGGCCGTTAAGATCCACAAAAACGATACCGAAATCGCCACAGGATATCTTTTTGCCGGCTACCCACTCGTCAACGCGCGTGTTCATGGCATTTCTGTTGAGCACGCCTGTCAGCATGTCATAGCGCCCGAGGACTTCGAGCTTTTCGAACAGCTTGTGGCTTGCGATCTCGGCGGAAAGGAAGAAGGCTGTAAGCTCCATTACTTCCTTGATGAAAACTATCTTGTCGGAATTGAAGTTTGTAGCCCATATGTAGCCAAGGATCTTGTTCTTGACTTTCAACGGGTAGAGGACAACGTTGTGAATGCCGGATTGCCTAAGGGAATCCGTCCAGACCTTGTCGACTTTTTCGGCCTCCTTCATATCCTGTTCGTTTGCGATGATGTAGCAGTTGCTGCCGGCCATAAGGTCGCGCCAGGTTTCGGCTATCTCGTAAAAGGTGTGGGAAAAGACGACATCTTTGTCTCCCATGATAAAGGAACCGTCGCTGTCAAAGCAGAGGATCTGGCAGGTCCGGGCTTCAAAATCCGTAAGAAGGATGCTGCAGCCGCTGGAATCACACATTTTGCGGATATCCTTTATAACGGAATCCATCCCGGCCTGGTAGTCGGGGGCTTCCCGCAGCTGGATACATGTGTGGAGAACCTGCATTGCAGTGTTTGTGGACACACCAAGGAGCTTTGCCGCATCGGCAACCTTTGAGATCTCGTAGGTAAAAAGACAGTGGCCTATACCCTCACTGTCATTTTCAAGGGGAAGGATGAATATGTCGAGCCACGCGCTGTAAAGACCGGCGTTAACATATTGATGCTGGATGGTGTGCGTAGTTATGCACCTTTTTACGTTGGCTTCAAAATTAATGTCCTGATGGATATAGTAGGTGTAGGGACGATCGGCCACAAAAGGCTCGTTGCTCTTTCCGACCGAATCGAGATAGGCTTTGTTTGCTGCCGTGATTCCTATGATATCGCGCTCACCGTCGTTACCGGGGGTGAGTGAAAGTACGCAGGCTAAGCCCTGTACCTGGCTGACAAAAGTTTTATAATCCATCTGCTTGCTCCCTTCGTTTAGGCAATTTGGGCCTCCGGCGAAGCGGGTAATCCGATTGTTTAGTAGGTGATTTGCACTCAAGAAATGCTAATTGTATCTATAATTATATCCTATTTTGTTTATATTGTCAATTTTTTAAGTAGAATAATAGAAACCCAAAATTTTAACATTGTAAAAAGGGCATGTTTTAACAGTGTGTTGAGGAAACCGAAAACAAACTACATTCCGGCTATCTCATCTATCAGGAATTCGTTCCCCTGTAGCAGGTAGGTGTGGACACTGCCGCAATTTGGGCAGGTTTTGCCGTGGGCGATGGTGTCGTATTCCTGCTTGCAGTCCTCGCAGAAGGTGACAGCTTCAATGGGCTCGATGATAAGCTCCGCTTCTTTGAGCATTTCCGTGCGCTTAACGGCCCATTTCCAGCAATCAAGAAGGTATTCCGGGATAACGCCCGAAACAGTCCCAAGCCGCACGGTTACACTGCTGATGCTCTCGAGGCCGTTTTCCTTGCCGGCAGCGGTAACATCATCTATGATATGAAAAACAACACCAAGTTCGTGCATAACACTCCTTTCAGGGGTGCAACAGGGACGGCTTGCGCCAACCGGTACAAGCCGTCCCGTTAAGATCTTATTCCCAATCCTGTTCTTTCTTCGGCTTAAGCCTTACTTTTATCGCCTGTTTCAAGCCGTTCGGAAGGATGTACTTCAGCTTGTCTTCGCTCTTTCGCATGGTAGAAGCGGCGGGAACATCCCTCTTTAAGTGGATGGCGTCAAACTCGCAGCGTGTGGTGCAGAGGCCGCAGCCTACGCACTGGTTGACATCCACTATGGTTGCGCCGCATCCAAGGCACCTTGCGGTTTCCTTCTTTACCTGCTCCTCGGTGAAAGTAAGCTTTGTATCCCTGAAGGACTTGCCGTTCTCGGGCTTGCGGCCCGGCCGCTGGCGCTCCGAGTGGTCATAATCCTCAACAAGGATATCGCTCTTATCAAGCTCTTTATAGTAGTTCTGGTTACGTCCGATAGTGAGGGACGAATGGGGCTGAACAAACCTGTGGATGGAGGTTGCGCCCTCTTTGCCTGCCGCGATGGCATCGATAACGAACTTCGGACCGGTGTAAACGTCGCCGCCCACGAAGATGTCGGGCTCGTCCGTCTGGTATGTCTTAGCGTCCGCAACAGCGCCGTTTCCGCGCCCAAGCTTAACCTTGGAACCGCTTAGCAGGTCGCCCCAAACGATGGACTGGCCGACAGCGAGCACAACGTGCCTGCAGTCGATCTTCATGGTATCGTTCTCGTCGTACTGAGGGTTGAAACGTCCGTCAGCATCCTTAACGCTTGTGCACTTCTTGAAGGTTATGCCGCAAACTGCGCCGTTTTCGTCGAGGTGGATCTCTTTTGGACCCCAGCCGCCGTTAAGCTCTACGCCGTCTTCAAGTGCTTCCTCGATCTCTTCTTTGGAAGCGGGCATGATGTCCCTTGTCTCGAGGGAGATCTGGTAAACCTTGTTTGCGCCTGCGCGTACGGAATCTCTTGAGCAGTCGATGGCAACGTTGCCGCCGCCGACTACCACTACATCGCCCTTGAAGTCGTAGGATTCTGTCTCGTTGATCCCGCGGAGGAAGTCGACTGCGGAGATAACGCCCTTGCCGTCTTCGCCGGGAACACCTACTTTGCGGCCGCCCTGACAGCCAATAGCGATATAGAAGGCCTTGTAGCCCTGCTTTCTGAGCTCGTCGAGAGTGATATCTTTTCCGACCTCTATGCCGCATTTAATCTCAACGCCCATTTCGCGCATAACGTCGATCTCGGCGTCGATTATGTCTTTTTCAAGCTTGTAGGAAGGGATGCCGTAGGTGAGCATACCGCCCGGGCGCTTGTTTTTCTCAAATATTGTAGGGCGGTAGCCCTTTTCTGCAAGGTAATAAGCGCAGGAGAGGCCTGCGGGGCCGGCGCCGATGATGGCAACCTTCTCCGTAAACTCGCCCTGTACCCTCGGGATCACTTTCTTCGGGATATAGCGTGTTTCCGCGTTCATATCGCGCATAGCGATGAATTTCTTTACTTCGTCGATGGCGATAGCTTCGTCGATGGTGCCTCTCGTACATGCGTCTTCGCAGCGGCGGTTGCAGATGTGACCGCAGACAGCGGGCAGAGGATTGTTCTTCTTGATG
>JAGDCQ010000092.1 GCA_017958465.1 Lachnospiraceae bacterium | reverse complement strand
CCGTTTGCTGTTTTCCGCTTCTTCTGTGCTTATGTACCCTAAGGCTTTCTTTTCCCAGGTCTTGTGCTCTGTTTCTTTTAAGGCGTCGCAAAGTGCCTTAAGGCCTGTCTTTGCATCGCAACAAAGAGCAACATCAACTCTTACGTTTTTGTTGATCTCAGCGGGGTCTATATCTAGCTGAACTATCTTCTTTCCTTCTCCAAAGGCGGGGTTACCGTTTGTCATACGGTCAGAAAAACGGATCCCTGCGCATATCAGCACATCACACTCGGAAAGCAGGCGGTTTGCGGCACTGTTTCCTTCGCGCCCGGTCATTCCCGCAAAAAGCGGGTAGGTTTCGTCAAGAGCTCCGCGCCCCATCATGGAACAGATAACAGGTGCGGAAAGCTTTTTTGAAAGCTCTGTGGCTTCTTCTCCGGCCTCTGCCCTTACAACGCCGCCACCCACAAGGATTAGCGGGCGTTTTGCGGCTTTAATCACTTTTTTTGCGTCTTTTAGCGCCTTTTCATCAACTGCGGCCTTTTCA
This sequence comes from Lachnospiraceae bacterium, assembly GCA_017958465.1. Classification (GTDB taxonomy): domain Bacteria; phylum Bacillota; class Clostridia; order Lachnospirales; family Lachnospiraceae; genus SZUA-448. The sequence continues at coordinate 3,037 of JAGDCQ010000092.1, read as the reverse complement.
TCAGCTGCGGTCTTCACACCGGTTTCAGCCTTTTCCTGCGCCGGCGAATTATTATCAAGAGGTTCAAACTCCGCGGAATCCTCAAGCACATTCTTTGTGATGTCCACAACCACAGGTCCTTTGCGGCCTTCCTGTGTTATGGCAAAAGCGCGCCTTAAAGTCCCCTCAAGCTCGCTTATATCTTTTATGATATAGCCGTGCTTTGTGACAGGCATGGTTATGCCGTTTATATCCACCTCCTGGAAACTGTCCTTCCCAAGGCTTGCCCTGTCTACGTTGCAGGTAAGCGCAAGGAGCGGCACAGAGTCCATATAGGCTGTGGCAATGCCGGTTACAAGGTTTGTGGCTCCGGGACCGCTCGTAGCGATGCAGACACCGGTCCTGCCGGAAACCCGCGCGTATCCGTCGGCTGCGTGGGCCGCACCCTGCTCGTGGGAAGTAAGGATATGCCTGATACTGCCCTTTGCCTTGTAAAGCTCGTCGTAGATCTTGAGCACAGAGCTCCCCGGATACCCGAAAACAGTATCCACACCCTGCTCTTTCAGTATTTCGATTATGATCCTTGCGCCGGTATACCTCATGTCTTACTCCCGTTTCTTACGATTCTTTTATAGATTATATGAGAAAACGCCGGTTTACGCAAGATAAACCGACGTTTTTTGTTTTATTTTCCGCGGAGCTCTGTCCTCTTGATCTTTCCGCTGATAGTCTTTGGAAGCTCCTCGAGGAATTCCACGATCCTCGGGTACTTGTAGGGAGCGGTGTGCTCTTTAACGTATGTCTGGATCTCTTTCTTAAGCTCGTCAGTTCCGACAGTTCCCTTTGTGAGCACGATGGAGGCCTTTACTACCTGACCCCTGATCTCGTCCGGAGCAGCTGTGACAGCACATTCAAGCACATAAGGGAGCTCCATGATAACGCTCTCGATCTCGAAAGGCCCGATACGGTAGCCGGAGGACTTGATAAGGTCGTCCGTACGGCCCACATACCAGAAGTATCCGTCCTCATCGCGCCAAGCGGTATCGCCTGTGTGGTACATACCGTCGTGATAAACCTCGTCTGTGTGCTCCTTGTCCTTGTAATAGCCCATGAAAAGGCCGCAAGGCACGTTTTTATCGGTCTTTACTACGATCTCGCCTATCTCACCTACACCTGTGGACTTGCCTTCCGGTGTAACGATATCGATGTCGTACATGGGATTAGGCTTACCCATGGAACCGGGCTTTGGAGTCATGCCGATGAAGTTGCCCACGGTAAGGGTCGTCTCCGTCTGGCCAAAGCCTTCCATAAGCTTAAGGCCCGTTGCTTCATAGAATTTGTTGAAGACTTCGGGGTTAAGGGCTTCTCCTGCGATGGTGGCATGCTCTATGGAAGAAAGGTCGTATTTGGACAGATCCTCCTTGATGAAGAACCTGTACATAGTAGGCGGTGCGCAGAAGGTGGTGATGTTGTACTGCTTGAACAGCGGCAGGATCTCGTGGGCGTCAAACCTGTCAAAGTCAAACACGAAGGTTGCCGCACCGCAGAACCACTGGCCGTAAAGCTTGCCCCAGAGAGCCTTTCCCCAGCCTGTATCGGAAATGGTGAAATGTATTCCGTCAGGGTTAACATTGTGCCAGAAACGGGCCGTCACAAAATGTCCGAGCGGGTATTTGTAGTTATGCATTGCAAGTTTGGGATAGCCTGTAGTTCCGGAGGTAAAGAACATGATCATGGGATCGTTTCCGCCGGGAGCGTGCTTTGAACGCAGGAAGCTGCGTGAAAACTCGCCGTATTCCTCGTCGAAACTGCGCCATCCGTCACGTTTGCCGTTTACGATGAACTTATTCTTAAGCTGCGGACATTTTGCAGCAGCAAGGTCAACCTGATTTGCAACATCGCCGTCAGCCGTACAAACGATTCCGCTTATCTCGCCTGCGTTAAAACGATATTCAAAATCATGCTCTACAAGCTGGTTTGTAGCGGGGATCGCAACAGCGCCTATCTTGTGAAGCGCAAGGATGGAGAACCAGAACTGATAGTGACGCTTTAACACCAGCATCACTCTGTCTCCGCGTTTTATGCCGCTGTTGAGGAAGTAGTTCGCAACCTGGTTGGAGTACTCGCTCATCTCGCGGAATGTAAAGCGTCTCTCCTCCTTTGTCTTAGTAAGATAGACCATTGCAAGCTTCGAAGGGTACTTCTGAGCCATTCTGTCCACAACATCAAAGGCAAAGTTGAAGTTTTCGATGTTCTTGAACTCGATACCGTTGAGGATACCATTGTCGTCTACAGTTGTAGTGATGTATTTATCAGCAACGTCGTTGGTTGTAGTATAGTTTTTCTCGGGTTTTTCGGCGGCCGAGAACAATTCCTCGGGCTCTGTGTAGGTGTACGCATCACCGTTGGGATTTATGATTACAGTGAAGAATTCGCAGTCTTTTCCGCCGGTTGCCACCATTCCGTGCGGCATTGCGGAATCATAATAAACTGAATCGCCCTCGTTTAACACAACAATGTTGTTTCCGAGTTTGAACTTTGCCTGGCCCTTAAGGATAATTGAAACCTCATGGCCTTCATGGAAGTTTGTAGGGATCTCGGACTCATCGGATTCTTTTGAATAAGGCGCAAGGACCCAGAATGGCTCTCCCATCTTATTTTTGAACATAGGAGCCATGTTGTGGTAAGTAAAGCCCTTGCGGCGGGCAATGGGAAGTCCCTCGCCCTTGCGCACCACCGAGTAATTGGTAAGTGTGGGGCTGGTACCTTTAAGAATATCGGCAATGTCTACTCCAAAGAGCTGCGCGCACTTATAAACGAAGGTGAAGTTGAAGTCCTTTTCACCGGCTTCGTAAGCTTCGTACTCTTCGGGAGAAATACCTGTTGCTGCGGCAGCATCTTCTACGCCGATGTTCATGGTCTCTCTCAGTGAGCGCACACGTTCTGCGATCTCTTTGATCTTGTTGTCAAGTGTTACTGTCTGTTCCATGGTTTTCGTACCTTTCTTCCTCGGGAATGTCTGTTCCCGGTCAAAGTTGTTTGATGCAAGGAGGTTCCT
>JAGDCQ010000091.1 GCA_017958465.1 Lachnospiraceae bacterium | reverse complement strand
TCTTCGAACAGAGGCTCGATCTTCACATTTGAGAAATCAATCTTCTCAGTGGGTGCAGCCGCAGGGCTGTCTGCAGGCTTTTTGGAAGCTGAATTTCCATTATTTTTCAGAGTAGGAAATAATAGGACATCCCTTATTGCAGCAGAATCCGTAAGCAACATAACAAGTCTGTCTATGCCATAGCCAATTCCGCCTGTGGGTGGCATACCGATCTCGAGCGCGTTGAGGAAATCCTCATCTGTGTGGTTTGCTTCCTCGTCGCCTGCGTCCGCAAGAGCATCCTGCTCCTTGAAACGCTCGCGCTGGTCGATGGGGTCGTTAAGCTCGGAGTATGCGTTACACATCTCCCATGTATTGATAAAGAGCTCGAAACGCTCTACCTTGCCGGGATCCGAAGGCTTTTTCTTTGTAAGCGGCGAGATCGCAAGCGGGTGATCCATGATGAACGTAGGCTGAACAAGGTTCTTCTCGCAGAATTCCTCGAAGAAGAGGTTGACAATGTCGCCCTTCTTGTGGTGAGGCTCAAACTCGATGTTGTGCTCCTTAGCGATAGCCTTTGCTTCTTCGTCGGTTGAAACGGTATCGAAGTCAACACCTGCGTATTCCTTGATCGCATCCGTCATCGTAAGACGTCTGAACGGCTTTCCGAGGTCGATCTCGGTGCCCTGATACGTGATCTTTGTCGTGCCGCAAACTTCCTCGGCAAGATAACGGAACATGCTCTCGGTAAGCTCCATCATCCCGTTGTAGTCTGTGTATGCCTGATAAAGCTCCATCAGCGTGAACTCGGGGTTGTGACGGGTGTCGATACCCTCGTTGCGGTAAACACGTCCGATCTCGTAAACGCGCTCAAGACCGCCGACGATAAGGCGCTTTAAGTAGAGCTCGAGCGAGATACGAAGCTTCACATCCTCATCAAGCGCGTTGTAATGTGTCTCGAAAGGACGCGCTGCAGCGCCGCCTGCGTTGGGAACGAGCGTAGGAGTCTCAACCTCCATAAAATCCCTGTCTGCAAGGAAGCTGCGGATCTTGCTGATTATCTTTGAACGCTTGATGAAAACCTCGCGGCTGTCCATATTCATGATAAGGTCAACGTAACGCTGACGGTATCTCTGGTCGGTATCGGTAAGGCCGTGGAACTTCTCGGGAAGGATCTGGAGGCTCTTTGTGAGGAGCGTAAGCTCTGTAACGTGCACGGAAACCTCGCCTGTCATGGTACGGAACATATAGCCCTTAAGGCCGAAGATATCGCCGATATCGGACTTTTTGAAATCCCCGTAAACTTCCTCGCCAAGAGCATCCCTCGAAACATAAGCCTGGATGTTGCCCTTGAGGTCGCGGATATTGCAGAAGGAAGCTTTGCCCATAACACGCTTGAACATCATACGTCCCGCAAGTGAGACGTTGACGGGATTTGCATCCATAATGGCGCGGCGCTCGTTGTACTCTGCTTTTTTCGCCTCGCGGAGAGCCTGCTCGTCAAGGCCCGAAAAGTCGGGCTCGGGGCGGTCCCCAAGAAGCTCTTTTTCCTTAGCTTCGTAAAGGGCCACAGCGTCATCTGTGTGGTGTGTCTGGTCAAACTTCGTAATGACAAAAGGATCCTTGCCTGCCTCCTGGAGCGCCGCAAGCTTCTCGCGGCGGATTTTTAAGAGGGAGCTCAGCTCCTCTGCTGTCTGAACGGTGTTCACGTTTTCCTGTGCCATAAAAACCTCCGATGGTGGTGCGGTTTACACGACGCCTTTTAGGCGTCTGCGCTGTCCGGGTAAAAAAAACGCATCGACCGGGCCGATGCGAAAACCTGATCAATTAGGTTTATCAATCTTAAGAATCTTGTATTTGAGCTCTCCCGAAGGTGCGTCCACGGTTACAACCTCATTGCGTTTGTGACCGATGAGGGCCTTTCCGAGGGGTGACTCGTTCGAAATCTTGTTCTGAAGAATGTTGGCTTCGCTTGCCCCAACGATCTGATACGTGATCTGCTCGTCAAACTCCTTGTCAAGAACCTTGACTACGCTTCCTACGGAAACTATCTTAACATCAAGATCGTCTTCATCTATTATCTCAACATTGCCAAGGAAATTCTCAAGCTCCACGATACGGTGCTCTATGTCGCGCTGCTCTTCCTTTGCAGCATCATACTCTGCGTTTTCGGAAAGGTCGCCCTGCTCACGTGCTTCCTTGATCTTTTCGGAAATCTCTTTACGCTTTATGGTTTTTAACTCTTCGAGTTCAGCCTCAAGCTCGTCCCTGCGTTTCCTGGTGATGATATTGCTCTTAACTTCTTCAGCCATAGCAAACTCCTTCTCTTACATGCATAAAACATTAAAGAAGTGGTCTTTCGACCACTGCTTTGTCGCATCATTATAGCCCAAGCACTATGAAATGTCAACAATAAACTATATAATTATGCGTGAAAAAAAAAAAAAATAAATTCTGTACCCGGATTAAAAATGGGGAAAACGCGGGGCAAAAATCAATAAGTACTTGAAAACAGACGGAATGATGTGCGAAAATATAAATAACAGCAGTGTTCCAAAGCTGCAGAAATGCGGCAAAACGGACCGGCTGCGGAGGGAGTATCATATGAAGGATAAGAAAAACGGAAACCATTGGACCGCTTACCGCGATCCGGACACAAACAGGTATTTTGCGGAAATACTGTATATCAACCGCGAAGGGCTCGAACAGTACAATTACGAGATAACCCGGGAAACCTACGAACGGCTGGGTTCGTTTGCCGATGATGTAGATAATGAGCGCCTTATCAGGGATGCGAAGATGGTCTATTCACACGAGAATACCATGTACGGGACACTTGGCTCGGAGAGGACCGTCTGGGACGAGGAAGCCAACGAAACGATGCAGAAATGCGTTAAAAAAGGGCGAAAAAAGGCGGACGTATGACTATCCCTTCCGCAGGTTTTGTGTTAAGGATCAAAATGGCGGACATAGCCGAACGCGCGGTCCCGCTTGGGATAAAAGTGATCTGTTACTATCGGGGCCTGACCCTGCTTAGCTTCAGATGCCTCTCGTGATCTGCGGCACTTCCTCTTCCGGCGCGGTCTTATTGGCTTTGCTTATGCATTTTTCAAAGAATGCGAGCGCATCGCCGGCGGTGCCGTCTTCTGCAGCCGCTTCAACGTTCTTTTTGGGAACGGGAACTATCATCTTGTCGTCGATATGGAATACAAAACAGTCATCGGTCTCATAGCCGGTGAACATGTTTTCGTAGTAAAGGGTGCGTTCCTTGCCGTCCAGCTCGAACGATACGGAAACATCATCAAAGGTTGCCTCTTTTTCGGGCGCATTAAGCTTAAGCTTGCCCGGAAAACCGATCCCGTAAAAGAGCCTTCCCGAAAGCCTTTGAACAGGCTTTACAAGGCAGAATACGGCAACGAGGACATAGCAGCACATAAGAATGCCTATCGTAAGATCAAAACCGTTTTTAACGGCATTGTACACGCTTACGCCGAGGCATGCGACAGCAAACAATCCACAGACCAATACGAACGGATCGATCTTGGAATTCGGCTTCATCGTGCCCTATGCATTATCATACCCGGCATTCTTAAGGGCCTTCATATCCGCTCCGCTCAAGCCTGTCGAAACCTTGTAGACCGTAACGGGCTCCGTCGGGAACTCTATGCGGTCCTCCTCGGGGATCAGTGTCGGAATGGTACGCTCTGCAGGCGCTTCTGCTGATCCATCTATTATTTCGTTGCGTTCTTCGTCCATGGCAAACCTCCGTGCTGCGGGCGTTTCTGCCCTATCAATAAAAGTATATCATACCGCCCGGTCATGTCAACATTTTGCTCTTGCACCGCTTGCTTCTTTTAAGCTGCTACTGGCCAAGCTTGGCTTTGATATCTTTGCACCGCCTGAATCCTTTAAGCTGCTACTGGCCAAGCTTGGCTTTGATCTCGGCAAGGCGGGCTTTGAAACTGCCGGTCCCGTGAACGAAGCAATAAAGCTGTTCGGCAGAAAGGCCGTAAAACCGGCTTTCCTCGGATGAGACCGCAGGTTCGACGCCCGCATACATCCTTGTCATAAACTCATTCCAGTCAAAATACCACAAGGTGCTCTCATCGGCCGCATTCACGGTCTTTCCGTTGAAAACTGCCGGTATCGCACCGTTTTCATCCGCAAAATGGATCGCGGGAAGGCCGTTTTCTTTTAGCTTGCCCGACCACTCATAGGGCTGCAGCTGATCCCTGCGTTCCCAGGATATCTCCCCGTTTGTATATCCCTGCATTGCCTGACGATACTTGTTGAAGAGGTCTTCGTCATAGTCCTCCATATAGACCATGGTCATCCATCCGGGTACTTTAACTTCGACAAAACCGAATTCCACAAAATCGGTCACTACCGACCCTTCCGGTACCGGAGAAGGCGTCGGGATATTGGTTGCCGTCGGGGTAGGTGTCGGTGTGTTGGTCGCGGCTTTCGTTGGAGTAGGTGTATTAGTTGCCGTCGGCACCGGCGTACTTGTAGCAGTCGGCTTTGGTGTCGGTGTGCTTGTGGGAATTGGGGTATTCGTGGGTGTCGGGGTTGGAGTAGGCGTATCTGTGGGTGTAGGAGTAGGCGTATCTGTTGGTGTTGGTGTGTTTGTCGCCGTCGGCGCAGGCGTTGGGGTGTTTGTCGCCGTTGGCGCAGGCGTACTAGTCGGCGTCGGCACAGGTGTGTTTGTCGCCGTTGGCGTCGGTGTATTTGTTGGTGCCGGCGTCGGCGTACTTGTGTCTGTGGGCGTACTTTCATCCGTCGGCGCGGGCGTGTTTGTTGCTGCAGGCCCGGAAGCGTTCCTGCCAGCCATTGCCAAAGCCAGTGCAATTCCCGCAGCCAGCAAAACCGCCGCAATTATGCAGATAATAACAGTCTTTCGATGTTTATTCATAACGCTGATATCTCCCCTATCATCGCATCTTTGCCCTATTATACTCCAAATTCAGGCGTTTTACAATGCCGGTGCCGATCACGCCTTCCTGCATATATACAGCAAATGGCTCGTGTCTCCAAGCAGTTCTCGTTTGTCCGAAAAAGCAAGATACCACTTTTTGAAGCTTTCAAAATCCTCGTCGGAAAAGGCAAACTCCGGCCGGCTCTCCACCGACTCGAGGAGCCAGTCCACCCCTGCCGTCGTAACGTATTTCACCGGTTTCTTTTCAAACAGGCCTTCAAATTCCGTGATATCATACCCTGTGAAAAGTTGCTCCTCAAAGTGACGGAAGCCGTAGTCTTTCGTGAAGTTTTCGGCCTCGCCGGCAGCCCAGTTGCCCTCAAGGTAGTTGGCCGCCATTATCCCATAGACCGACAAAAAGGCAAACAGGATCGCTCCGTCGCGCTTTGTTACGCGGATCGCCTCGTCGATCGCTCTATCCACATCCTCTTTCCTGTAAAGGTGGTACATGGGCCCAAAGACAAGCGTAACATCGAAGGTGTCGTCTTCAAACCGGGACAGGTCCAGCGCATCGCCCTGAAAAGCCTTGAGATTCTCAAGCCCTTCGCCGTTCTTCCTTAAGGCTTCCAGGTTGCTTTCCACCAGCTCAACGGAAGTAACCTCCATCCCTTCCCTCGCCAGCGCTACGGAATACCGCCCGGTCCCCGCGCCTATCTCAAGAACCTTGGAACCCTTGCCGGCAAACCAGTGGATGTACTCCATCGTCACAAAGTACTCCAGCTGCCCGTGTCTGCTGCGCTCAAGCCGGGTACCTTCATCACTTTTCTTATAAAACTCACTCAACATTTTTACTCTTGTACTCATAGGAACCTCCGTTCAGTCGTAATTTCTTAAAACATCAAGGCCCAGCTGCAATGCCGTTCCGTGGGATCCGATTCCGAATGACCTGGCATCATACTCGTGGACATTGGCAAGGGAATCCGCCGTAAAGAGGAACTGCCCAAACTTCGCTCCCCGTTTCCTGCAGACAGCGGCCAGGGCCGCACACTCCATCTCGACCACCGAACATCCCTCGTCCAGGCGGTATTTCAC
>JAGDCQ010000006.1 GCA_017958465.1 Lachnospiraceae bacterium | reverse complement strand
CTTATCATCGGCATCATCGCAGGTGTTGTGGTTGTTGGCGGCGCATGCGCGTTCTTCCTGTTACGTAAGAAAAAATAATACGTGTAATTACCACTTATAATCGCTCGGCAGGGCATCGTTTCCGGTACCCTGCCGATGCGTAAATGCAGGTGTATGCCCGTATATGGCGTCACAAAGCATCTGCTTAACGGAACGGAGATATTATGGCAAAGAAGGTTGAAGTCAGCAACGGCTGGACGGACAAAATATATTATGTAACAAGGATAAGTCTGCTGTTTTCTGTGATCCTGGTGTTTTTCAGCGAGTTTAATCCCGCCAGGATATTCACGCAGATGAACAAAAATGTTTCGCTCCTGACGGCGGCTCTGTCATATAACAGGCTTGTTATAAATATCAAGTATGAGATAAACCATAATTATATCTTTAAGTCGGACATATACAGCCTTATGATCGCTTCGGGCCTTATGGTTGTCGGGATCATAGCCATGGCGGCTGCGGCGTGCGTTTCTCTCGGAAACCTGAAGATGAAACGGATATCCAACTACATCACGGTTGCGGGAGCGGCTCTCGGCCTCGGCGGTGTTGTAAAGATGTTCATGACTTACAACCTGTATAAGTCGATAGATGACGAGATCGCAGGGACAGTAGGGTTCAATATGGCGGTGGACAGGGTTCCGCTGGCGTTGTACATGATGTTGGGATTTGCGATCCTTCAGCTTTTATGTGCTGTAATGCTTATCTTTTTACAGCCTAAGCCCGCGAAGGATATGAAATGTGAGATGATCTCAAGCTACAAGCTGTTTCTCATGTTTCTGCCGTTTATCATTCTTGCATTTTTGTTTTCCTACTTGCCTTTGTACGGCTGGCGTTATGCCTTCTTTGATTACAAATCCGGACCGGGAAATCTAACTCTTGACAGCTTTGTCGGATTCAAATGGTTCCAAAGCCTTATTGACAATCCGATGACACGAAACGATATAATACGTGTTCTTAAGAATACCCTGATCATGAGCGGTCTTGGTATAGGAACGAGCTGGTTTGCGATGGCTTTTGCGATCTTCCTTTCGGAGATAAAGAACGGGCCTTTCAGGCGCGTTGTCCAGGTCTTTACAACGATCCCGAACTTCATAAGCTGGGTACTTGTATACGCTATCGCATTCGCTATCTTTTCAAACGAAGGCTTTATCAATAACCTTATGTCTATCATAACCGGTACGGAACAACACAGGCTGTTCCTGATGGAAGACACTGGCCTGCATCTTAAGATGCTCTTATGGGGCGTCTGGAAGGGCATAGGATGGAGTGCCATCGTCTACATAGCCGGTATTTCGGGCATTGATCAGCAGCTGTACGAGGCTGCGACTGTGGACGGCGCGGGCCGTTTCCAGAAGATGTGGCATGTGACGCTGCCGGGACTTCTGCCTACATATTCGGTCATGCTGCTTCTTGCGGTTGCAGGCATTTTAAGCAACGGTATGGATCAGTATCTTGTATTCTCAAACGCGAATACAAAGGATGCACTCGAAGTTCTTGACCTGTATGTCTACACGCTCGGTATCGGTGCCGGGAAGATACCTCTTTCAACAGTTATCGGTATGCTGAAGACTTTGGTCAGCGTTGTGCTGCTGTTTATGGCTAACGGTATTTCGAAGACAGTCCGCGGCGAGAGCATCATTTGAGAAAGGAGGGAGCATTATGGATAATACAATGCAGGAAGGACTTGACCTGAAACTGAAAAAACCATATCATCATAAGCGTAAAGTAAAACTTACGGCAAAGGATGTAGTATTCAATATCATCAATTACCTGATCTTCGGATTATTCGCTTTGATATGCTTCTTCCCGTTTTACTACCTGTTCATAAATACTGTTTCAAGTACCGAAAGCGTGGCACGCGGAATAGTAAATTTCTATCCGGTAGATTTTACGCTTCAGCATTATAAGGATATGTTCGCGATAGGTGATCTCGGTCAGGCATTTTTTATCACCATATCAAGAGCGGTCATCGGTACTGCCCTGATGGTCGCTGCATCGGCGTTCTGCGGGTATCTTATGACAAAGAACGAGATGTGGAACAAGAAATTCTGGTACAGGTTCCTGATCATCACCATGTATTTTAACGCGGGTCTTATCCCGGGTTACACAAACATGCTGATGCTCGGACTGACGGACAATTACCTTGGATATATAATCCCGGCTATAGTTCAGCCTTTCAATATCATCCTGGTAAAAACCTACGTTGAATCGATACCGGCTGAACTTGAAGAGAGCGCATTTATGGACGGCGCAGGCTACTGGACGATCTTCACAAGGATCATCTGGCCGCTGTCAAAGCCCATTCTTGCCACGATCGCGATATTCGGCGCGGTCGGACACTGGAATTCGTTTATGGATTCAATGATCAATATGCAGAATTCACCGAACCTGCAGACTTTACAGCATAAGCTGTACATTTGGCTGAACCAGTCGAGTAACCTTGGAGCGGTTATCGGTTCCTCACATTCGTCATCGGATCTGGAGAACATCGTGGATCAGCTTAATTCAGGAAAGATCATTAAGTACACTATCGCGATGGTGACAGTGCTTCCCATCCTTGTGGTTTACCCCTGGATGCAGAAATACTTTGAAAAGGGAATAATGCTCGGTGCCGTAAAGGGCTGAGAGTATTTTTGTGCATATGCACGGAACGGAGATACATATGAAAAAGATCAGAAGAATATGCGCGATGATGCTGATCATCACAATGATCGCTTCGCTTGCGGCGTGCGGAAACCAGAAACCTTCGGGACGAGGCGAGCCGAACAGCACACCCGGCGCAAACAATAATTCGGACGCGCCCGTTGAACTTGTTGTATATTCACAGCTTGCCAATTACTCGGGCGAGCAGCAGGGGTGGTTCGCAAAACTCCTTCTTGAAAAATTCAATGCGAAGATAACCATCATCCCGGATAACGACGGCGTTTTTGATACGCGTATGGAAGCCGGAACACTCGGTGATATCGTAGTATTCGGTTCCACGGGCAACGATTACAAGCGTGCCGTTAAGAGCGGAATGCTTCTTGACTGGAACAAATACAACCTGCTCGATAATCACGGAACATATATCCGCGACAATATGGGCACGGCTCTTAAGTCGAACAAAAACCTGACATCGACCATCACCGAAGGCGAAAGCGATGCTCTCTACGGATTCGGACACTCTGTGGCTTCTTCGAGTGATTCGCACGAGCAGTTCTTCTATACCTGGGATATCAGATGGGATCTGTACAAAAAGCTCGGATATCCTGTCGTTAAGGATCTTGATGACCTTGTTACGCTGTTTGAGCAGATGAAACAGCTTGAGCCTACAGACGAGAACGGAAACCCGACCTATGCGGTTTCTCTCTGGCCCGACTGGGACGGCAATATGGTAATGTATGTCAAGGCTTTTGCAACGGCTTATTGGGGCTATGACGAATTTCAGCTGGGCGTGTACGATGCCGATACCGGAACGATGCATGATGCACTTGAAAAGGACGGCCCGTACCTGACATCTCTCAAGTTCTTCAATACGCTTTATCAGAAGGGACTTCTTGATCCCAACTCCATGACCCAGACCTTCTCCGAGATGATCGAAAAGCTGAAGTCGGGCGGTCTGTTCTTCTCGATATTCAATTATGCGGGAAGCCTTCAGTTCAATACTGATGCCCATCTTTCTGCAGGTAAGTATATGTATACGATGGTGCCGGAAAATGCGGTTCCTCTCTGCTACGGCATGTCCCCTTACGGTGGAAACCGTGTCTGGACTATCGGCGCAAACACCGAGCACCCGGAGCTCTGCATGGATATAATCAATTATCTGTGCACCCCCGACGGCTATATGGAACTTCTCTATGGGCCCAAGGATGTAACCTGGTATTATGATGAAAAAGGGCGCGCATGCTTTACCGAGCTTGGCGAGAAGTGCCAGAATGATAAGGATACACCTATGACAGAGGCAGAGGCAGGCAAGTACGCAGGCGGTGCCTTCCATGACGGGGAGTGCCAGATCAACAATGCTACCTGGTCCTCAAGTGAGCTCAATCCGAACACGACCGGAGATACTTACGACAGCAAGTACTGGAGGAGTATCATCAACAGGATCGATTACGATATCCAGCAGGACTGGGTTGATTACACCGGTGCAGACAGTATTGCCAGCTACATGGAGAAGCTCAAATATAAAGTTGCTCCGGCAACAGAGTACAATGAAGCAGAGCAGGATGATGACTTCGAGCTGATCTGGAAGCAGGTTACGACCTGTATCGTGGATTACAGCTGGAAGGCGATATATGCGGGATCGGACGGCGAGTTCAATTACTATGTGAACCAGATGATCAGCACTGCTAATGCTTACGGCTACGAAAAGTGCAAGCAGTGGTCATTTGACGAGGCCGCAAAGAGGCACGCGCTTGAGGAAGCTGAACGCGAGAAAAATAAGACTAATTAAGCAAAAAGGGGACTGCCGTTGTGGCGGTCCCTTTTTTAGCGTCAATTGCAGATCATGTATTCGGTTCACTCCGCAGCAATATGCTTCTGCCTGTATTCGGCGGGGCTTTCGCCCGTGAACTTCTTGAACTTCTTGTGAAAATAGTCCACATTACTGTAGCCTACTTTATCGGAAATCTCATAAACCTTCAGACTATCGTCCTTCAGCATCTCCAGCGCGTGATTGATACGCACACGGTCAACGTACGAATTAAAGTTCTCACCGGCTGTCTTGTTGAAGAGCTTTCCGAGATACGAACTGTTGTACCCGAAAAGTGACGCGATCATCTCGAGTTTCAGGTTTGCACTGTAATTGTGATCAATGTAGTACATAACATCATCTATCACGCTCTCACGCGAAGAATTGCCCAGCGCTTTCATAAGATCATCAAAGCGTCGCGAAAAATAAACGATTATCTCATAAAGATAATTGCACTTATTGATAAATGCAATGATATCAGGGTTCGTGTCAAAAGGCAGATTCAGGGCATTGTAACGGTGAGTCAGGGTATCCTTTATCCGCAAATAGAGGTCCACAAGGAACAGTTTGACTGCCGAGATATCGGCATCAACGTGATAAAGGTATTCTTCGATCGTGTAGAGCGTTTCTGCCAGCTTCCTGCGGTTGAAAGTTTGAATATAGTCCGTAAGCTCGCTCGTATAGCCGTCCAGACGCGAATTTTCAAGAGGGGAAAGCGCGCTGTTAACAGATGGCAGATCGTTGAAACCCACAACATGCTGGCCCTGCACGCAGAAAAAGCGGCGGGAGAGCAGGGCGTCAAGCTGCAGATACGAGTCGGGCAGCTCCGCAAGGGTGCCGACAACGTTGCTGTATGCGATAAAGATCGAATCAAGAGGGCTGCCGTGCTCGGGCGCTGACTCGTAGTGCGAAAGGAAACGGTTGAAAAGGTTTATCCCTTCTTCGCCTATGAGCAGGAGCAGGTCATGATGGCGGTACTCAAAATGAACAGAGACGCCGGAACCTTTTTCGGCGGCATTGAAAAGCTCTGAAAAACGGAAGTGCAGCGGCTCGGCGGAAAGCTTGAAATTCTCGTAAGCAACAAGCTGGTATCTGTCGGCTGAAAGCCCGAGATCGTCGCTTCGCAAAAGAGAGAGGTCGATGCTGCGGCTTAAGATGTCCGACAGGACCTCTTTTTTTGACCGGCTCTGCAGATAGAGCTGTTTAGAAGCAGCATTGTCTTTCTGCTCAAGCGCTGCCGTGATCTCCTCCACAGCAGCCTGCAGTTCATCCTCATCTATGGGTTTTGTGATATAATGTCGAACGTTGTATTTCATGGCCGCCTGGGCATATTTGAAGTCAGAGTAGCCGGAGAGTATTATGAAATGGCCCGAAAAACCTGATTCGGTCAGCTCCCTGATAACTTCGATACCATCCTGCCCGGGCATGCGGATATCCATCAGCACCAGGTCGGGTTTAAGGGCTTTTAAGTCGGCCGCGGCATCCGTTCCGTTCCCGGATTCGCCGCAGAGCCTGTAACCGAGCGCTTCCCAGTCAAGCAAAAGCTTTATGCCGCTTCGTATGGATATTTCGTCATCTGCTATATAAAGTGATCGCATGATTGTCCTCCAAAAACATAATAATCGTAGCATAAAACGGGGGAAAAAACAACAGGACCGGCCTTGTTCCGGTGGTTTTTCTTGCATGAAACCGCCTTTTGACGTAGAATGATCAAATAGGAGATGTGAACCTGCTCTTAAAGCAGATCGATAAACTGAAAAGAGGGATAAAAATGTTTGTAAAAGATATTGAATTTACTTTGAAGGACGGGCGCAAGGCTGTTCTCCGCAGCCCGGGGGATGAAGATATACAGGGAGTGCTTGATTATCTGTACGTTTCGTCGGGAGAAACGGATTTCATCCTGCGTTATCCCGAGGAGTGCACAAAATATACACCCGAGGGCGAGAAGGCGCTTTTTGACCGCATGCGCACGGCTGAAAACGAAACCATGCTCGTATGTCTTGTAGACGGAAAGATTGCCGGAAACTGCGATGTCAGGTGGAGCACGATGCTGAAGACACGCCACCGTGCAACTGTTGCGATCGCACTGTTAAAGGAGTATTGGAACCTGGGGATCGGCACAAGGATGTTTGAAGAACTGATACGTATCGCAGAGGCGAACAAGAACATCACACAAATGGAGCTCGACTTTATCGAAGGGAATACTCGCGCCCGCGCGCTTTATGAAAAAATGGGCTTCCGCATAACAGGCGTGAAGCCGAACGGCATCCGTCTGAAGGATGGGACTATGCTGAATGAATATATGATGGTGCGGGAAGTAAAAAGGTGAGGGTTGCGGCGTAACGTTATGTCACTGATTTATAAATCAAAAAAACAATAATACCCTTGCAATAATACTGGAATATTGCGAACAGATGTGATAATATGATCGTAGATAAAGGCAAAGGCGCCAAAACGGTGTCTTTGCCTTTTTTTGCGCGATAAGCGAATGCCCTCAGCAGAAGTCGGGAGGTTTTTATGGCTGCATTTGAAAGAGTGTTATCCGGGATCCCGCAGATGGATGAATGCTTCGACAATATCCGTCTCGGGGACAATGTAGTATGGCGTGTGGACGAGCTGTCACAGTTCAGGCTTTTTGTAAAACCCTATGTGGATCAGGCCATAAGAGACGGCCGCAACCTGATATACTTCAGGTTCGCTTCGCACGAGCCGCTTGTGGACGATCAGGCCGGCGTAAAGGTCATAAATGTGGAACTGAACCACAGATTTGAAAACTTCACGGTTGAGATACGTGAGCACATCACAAGGGAAGGCAGGGATGCGTTCTATGTTTTCGACTGCCTGTCGGAACTCCAGACGGCATGGGCAACGGACCTTATGATGGGCAACTTTTTTCAGGTGACCTGCCCGTACCTTTTCATCCTCGATACGGTGGCTTTCTTCCCGCTTATAAGGGGCAAGCATTCCTTTCAGGCCATTGCTAAGATCAGGGACACTACACAGCTTTTTCTTGATGTTTATTCAAACAGCGATAACGTCTACGTCAGGCCAGATAAGATCTGGAACCGCTATTCGGAGACCATGTTCCTGCCGCACCTGTATGTTCCGGGGACCGGAGAATTCAAACCGATAATGGATGGTGTGCTGGCCAGCCGGTTTTACCAGGTTCTTGCGGAAAGCGCGGCTTCCTTTGACAGGAGTAACGTTGACAGCTGGGATCGTTTCTTTAATATGACCGAATCAATGCTTGAAAACGGACTGGCGGTAACGGATGCGTGCCACCGGATGTGTAACATCATGATGACACGTGACGAACGCATGCGGGAAATGATACGCAAGAATTTCAGGCCTCGCGACTATTTTGCGGTCCGCAAGCGCATGATAGGCACCGGGATGATCGGCGGGAAAGCCTGCGGAATGCTTCTTGCAAGAAAGATCATCGAGAACAGGTGCCCGGAGATATATCGAAAACTTGAACCGCACGATTCCTTTTATATCGGCTCCGATGTCTTTTACTCATTTATTGTAGAAAACGGGTTCTGGGATATGAGGATCAGACAGCGCAGCAGTGACGGCTATTTTTCCGTGGCCGGTGAATTTGCCGAAAAGCTTCTGTCCGGCCGGTTTTCGCGCGATATGGAGGAACAGTTCGAAAAACTCCTTGAATATTACGGGCAGGATCCCATTATCGTAAGGTCGAGCTCGATCCTGGAAGACGGGTTCGGAAATGCTTTTGCGGGTAAATATGAGTCCGTTTTCTGCTCAAATACCGGCGATATGGCACATCGTCTTGAAGAGCTTGAAAACGCCGTCCGCACGGTATATGCAAGCACAATGAGCAGATCCGCGCTGGATTACAGGAGCCGCAGGGGGCTGCAGGATCGTGACGAGCAGATGGCCCTTCTGGTGCAAAGGGTCTCGGGTTCATATTACAGTGAATACTACATGCCCTGTGCAGCCGGTGTGGGCTATTCGTTCAGCCCCTACCGTTTTATGGAGGGACTTGACCCGAAAGCCGGCATGCTCCGGCTTGTAATGGGGCTCGGGACATCTGCCGTGGACAGGACCGAAGGGTCGTATCCGAGGCTTGTGAGCCTCGACAGGCCAAAAGCCACGACATCAAGGAATTCGGCCGAAAAGCACCAGTATTCCCAAAGACGCCTTGAACTTATGAACAGGGCGACCGGACGCCTTGAAAGGGTCGAACCTGATGATGTTAAGCCTTTTTTGCCGCGTTTTGTGAAACGGCTTCTTTTCGAGCACGACTTTGAGACCGAGCGGATGTTCAGGGAACAGGGACGTGATATGGATATCGAATTTGTGTCTTGTCAGGGAATAGTCGAAAAAGACGATCTTATGAAGCAAATGTCCCTGATGCTTTCAACTTTGCAGAACGAATATGATAATCCTGTAGACACGGAGTTCACGATCAATTTTTCGGAGGACGGCGACTACTGCATAAACCTGCTCCAGTGCAGGCCTTTGCAGGTCTACAGCGATACAGGCGAGACGTTTGTCACCGGGAATGTGCCTGAAAACAATATACTGTTTGAGTGTACAGATGCATCTATGGGGCTTTCGCGTCTGGAAAAGCTGGACATTGTGGTCAACGTCGATCCCGTCGCGTATTACGAAATGCCATACAAGGAAAAGCACCGTGTCGGGCAGGCGATAGGCAGCATCAACTGGAAGCTGCGCGGCAGCGGCAAGAAGATGCTTTTGATGGTGCCGGGGCGGATAGGCACATCTTCACCGGAGCTTGGTGTTCCTGCGCTGTTCTCCGATATCAGCGAGTTTGAAGCGATATGCGAGGTGGCGGACTCAAGAGCCGGGTACAACCCGGAACTGTCGTACGGGAGCCACTTCTTCCAGGATCTTGTTGAGTCGGGCATTCTCTATATCGCTATATTTGAGAATCAAAAGACACGGCACTTCGATCCCGGCCTTCTTAAAAACCTGCAAAATGTTTTCGGTGATATTTCGCCTGAATACGCGGATCTGGAGGACATTATCAGTGTTTATGATGTTTCTCCGGTGACGCTTAAGCTTTGCAACGATATGAAAAACAACCGGATAGTCTGCTTTAAGGAAAATGCGGACTGAACGGGCAAGTAGACGCCCGCGCTCTCGGCTGATATTGTTTTACAAGGTTGACAGGACACGCATAAATGTTATCATAAGGGTGATCGGTGTGATCCGGGTGATCGGTGTGATCGGTGTGACCGGTGTGATCCGGCGGGGGTTGGATCATTTTTTATCAGCAGGGAGCAGGAAGATATGTTTTCATTAAGATCGTTATATAAAATAGGCATGGGGCCTTCGAGCTCGCATACGCTCGGGCCTGTTAATGCAGCGATGCTGTTTGCGGCGCGTTTTCCGGAGGCAAAGCACGTAAAGGTGGTTTTCTACGGGTCGCTTGCGTTCCCGGGCAGGGG
>JAGDCQ010000090.1 GCA_017958465.1 Lachnospiraceae bacterium | reverse complement strand
GTTGTCCCCTTTGCAAGCATTATCATCTCTTTGTATTCAAAATGGTCGGAAGCCGCGTGGCCCGTGTAAAAGAACAGGTATTCCCCGTTCACCTTTATAACGGAGCCTGTGCCTATCCAGGCATCCTGTCCGCCTTCCCTGTCCGATTCGAGCACGGGGTCCGGATACTCGGTATACGTGGTGAAATCCTCTGTTACCGTAAGATAAACAGAGTGGTTGAAGGAATCTCCTTCGTCCTTCAGGTAATAGATGTAGTACTTCCCGTCCTCGTAGTAAGGCATGGGGTCCCCGACATATGCCTGCCCCTTCTTGTCCGTTGTGGGAAGGAAGAATACGCTGTAGTCATATGCTTTTTCCATGCTTCCGGGTGTCCTGTACTCTGAAAAATCCTTGTCGGAAGGATCGGCAGGCGAAGGCGTTTCCTTCGCTGCTTTGCAGCCCGAAAGAAAAAGCGCAGGTATTACACATATAAACATCAAAATTGCAAGCATTAAGCCTCTTTTTGTCATGTCCTATCCTCCGAAAGGGCGGAGGCGCAAGTCACGCGCCCCCGCAAAACCTTATCAATTAAGGGCTTTTGTCCTTATGATCTTTACTTCTTTGAATTCCACCGTAACATCCCCGAGAGCGGCAGTTGCCTCCGAACCAAACTGGAACAGGAGCTCGAAAGCCATATCCGTTATAAATGTTTCCGTGGTGCTGAAGGAGAATGTCTTAAACTCAGTTGTGATGTCCATTCCCTCAGCGATCCTGGGATCCCAGCCGCCCATAGGGTTCAGGAATACGCCGCAGGATACGTTTTTATCTGCTTTTGCGGTTACTTCGATGGTGTAGTAACTGTCGGATTCAAGATTGAGGGGGTTGCCCGTAAAGCCGCAGATGAGCTTGTTGTGCCAGTCCACGGTGCCGCCGTCGTCTATGCGGTAGAACAGGCTTCCGTCCTTCATCCAGATGGTGCCGACGCCTTTTTCATTGTCCTCGTCGGTGCCGTTAAAGGTCTCCCACGGGATGGTGGCGTCCTCACCGTTTCCGCTCACACGTCCGAGAGCCGTGAAAGCGTCTGTAGTCTTCTTTGTCTCTTTGTCGCCTTCAAGCTTGCCAAATACTATGTCGCTGATGGTGATGATGTTGTCTGCTGCGCCTTCCGGAGCATTGCCGATCTGGAGGCGGATAACAGGGTCGTTTACGTCTGCTTCGGCAGTAAAGGCTGCCTCAACGATCACGTCCTCTCCCGCTGCTGCGCCAAGGCCGTTGAAATTAGCTCTGTTCTCCCAGCCTTTCTCTGCGCTCTCGACAAGCGCTTCTCCGCTCTGGCCGTTCTTTGCGTTGAGCTTGAAGCTGTAGTAGTATTTCTCGCCTTTTACGATCGTCACACCCGGAAGGGCGATATCTGCCTTAACGCTCCAAACGCCGCCTTCAGTGGGGTATTTGCCTACAGTAAGGACTGCCTTTCCGTCCTCGTTTTTGATCGATGCCTCTGCGCCGTCACCGGCACTTGCTGCCACGCTGCCTTCTTTAGTAAGGTCAGCCGTATAAACCGGCACTTTATCCTCTTCACCTACTATCTCATAAAGCTCTATCTTGTCAATAGTCACGGTGAAATCCTCGGGAGTGGTGTCCCCTGCGTTGTCGGGATTGGGTGTGATCTTTCCGAGGTTGATAAGAAGCTCTGCGCTTCCGCCCTTTGCCGAGAAGTCGATAACGAGAGGTGCTATCTTTTCGCCGATAACAAGGTTGAAGCCGCCTCCGAAGGTACTCCAGCCCTCTGCGTTTTCATCTCTTGCGATGATGTGTGCGTAGGTGGGCTTTGTTGCTTTTGCCCATACCTTTATCCTGTAATCAGCGTCCTTAAGCTCAAAGTTCTTTTTTGCAAGCTGTACGTCGCCGTCGCCGTTGCCGGGGTTTTTGATCTCGATAACGTAAGCGCCGTCCTTAAGCTCTGCTGTGGCTTTGGCGCTCTCGCCTATCCTTGCTTCCCAGCCCCTGTTGTTTGTAACTTCCCTGGTTGAAAAGTCAAATTCCCTGTAAACTTCGGCTTCACCGGTCTTCTTTGTAACGGTAAGTGTTGCATAAGCCTCCACATTTTCGCCATCTCCCTTTACGCTGTAAACAAGCTCATAGTTTCCGGCAGCTTCGGGTGTAGCCTTTCCGTTAAGGAATGTAAGCTTAGGTGTGGACTCCACAGTGATCTTCCCTGTGATATCCTTTCCGTCGCCGTCCTTTGCGGTAACGCCCTCAAGTGCGTCAAACACTGTGCCTGCAGGCACGCTCTTGTCTGCAACACCGCTTATGGCTGCTTTTCCTGTCTTTGCTCCCCCTGTCACGGCGGGATCGTTCCCTTTGCCACCACATGCGACCAGCCCCAAAACCAGAGCCGCAGTGAGCAGGATGGCGATCACTCTTTTCTTCATTTGTCTCCTCCTTAAGGTTTCTGTAGTTTATTTTCCTTCCAGGTACCTGTCATAGGCATCCTGGTAAACCTTCTGAATATCCCCGATCTTCACTTTTCCCTGAAGATCGTTTTTGAAGTTTTCCCAGTCGGCGTCCGCAACGCCGCCCTTCATCAGCCACACGATCATATTTGTCCTGATGTAGTCATTCAGGTTGCTCTCATAGCTTCCGAGCGTGTTGAGCTCTTCGAGTGTGAACTGGAGGTTCGGGCAGGGAACGACTCCTTCCGGCACAAAAGGCGTTGCGTTTGCTTTAAGGCGCTCGAGACGGAGTTTCGCCCTGGGCTCCATATTCACAACGTTGTTCCACGCGTAGTCGCTAAGGTAGATGATGCCGAGAGGCGCGTTCTGGAGCCTTAATTCGTCGGCTGTCATGCCCTCGGGAAGGGGCTTCTGGACAAGCATGCCGTCTTTGTCGCGCTCTTCCTCGTATACAATCCCGATTGGACCGTAGTTGATCTGGGCTGAAACAACCGGATCGTAGTATCTGTCAAAGTAAGCGAGCAATACCTCAGGGTACTTGCAGCTCGAAAAGACTATCACTTCCCCGGTACCGATCTCAGGGTTGTTGGAAACGCACACAGTGCGGCTTCCGTCGGGGCCTGCAAGAGGGTTGCAGACAATGTAGTGCTCGGGGTTCGAGACAACAGTCTCGCTCTCCCACCAGTAAAAGGCGCCGTAAGTCTCAAGCCCTTTGCCGTTTGCAAGGAAGTTGTCCTGGCTCTGCTCGAAGGATACCTTGTCTATAAGTCCCTTTGTTACCCATCCGGCAATAAAGTTCGTAGCAGTCTTGAACCTGTCATCAAGAACAGTGTAGTTCACTTTTCCGTTTACTATCACTCTGTGCTCAAGGTTGTCGTTAAGGCCGAACATGCCGTAAAGGTCGCACTGGTTGCCCTGCCAGTTGTTATAAACAAAGCTCAAGGGCCTTTCGTCGTCCGTCCTTCCGTTGCCGTTCATATCGTTATCCTTGAAGTATGTGAGGAGCTGTTCCATCTGCTTTGAATCCAGGGAGAGGCCGTCTTTTAAGTCCTCTGCCGAAAGGCGCTCCACAGCCCCTGCTTCCACAGCTTTCTTTGCCCATTCCTTGTTTAAGAAAAGGAGGTTGGGGTTCTGGAGGAGGCCCATCTCCTCGATCCTCGGGAGTGAGTAGAACTTGCCGTCTTCTGTGTTTATAAGCTGCTTTTTGATGTCCGGCCTCTCCTCAAGGATCTTTTTCAGGTTTGGCATGTAATCGAGATAATCGCTGATGGGCACAAGCACCTTGCGCTTAGCGTATTTTATGATCTCACCGGCGCTCATCCCCGCATGGTAGATGGCGTCCGGCCTGTTGTCCGCGTTTCCGAAGATGAGGTTCTTCTGTTGGGAATAAACCGATTCCGAAACATTCTCCCAGCTCACATCCACGTTTGTCTGCTTGAAAAGGTCCTCCATCACCTGCATGTCGTTGTAATCCAGTGCAGAAGCGTTTTTCGATGAATATACGTTGAAATGCAGCTCCTTTGCGCCCTTTTCGTTCAGGATGACCTTGGAAGGGTCTGTCCACTGGAAACCGTAGGTTGAGACCAGCTCGGCCGGGTCCCCGGGCCCGTTTGTGTTCCCCTGTTTTCCGTTGCCGCAGGCTGTAAGGAGCGCCGCCGACACAATGGCACCTGCAAGCACTGCGAAGCTTTGCTTGAATAACTTTTTCATCTTTTTCCTCCTTTTAATCCTTCAAAGATCCTATCATCACGCCCTGTGCGAAGTATTTCTGTACGAAGGGGTACAGGCACAGGACAGGGATACTTGAAATTATGACAGATACGTATTTCAGCTGGTTTGCGAGCCTGTACTGCTGCAGGATGGTCTCGCCGCTGCCTCCCACCGTGCTTTCAGAAGCAATGAGGATCTCCTTTAGTACAAGCTGGAGCGGGTACATCTTTTCGTCCTGAAGAAAGATCATGGCGTTAAAGTAGCTGTTCCACTGGCCTACAGCGTAATACAGCGCCATTACCGCAATGATGGCTTTCGAGAGCGGAACGACTATGACAAGGAAAGTGCGGAACTTCCCTGCGCCGTCGATCCTTGCGGCCTCAAGCAGTCCTTCGGGTATGGACGATTCAAAGAAAGTCTTTGTCATGAACAGGTTCCAGACCGAAAGTATCGCCGGAAGCACTATCGCTCCCGCGGAGTTGATCAGGTGCAGCCTGCTCATTACGTTGTAGAAAGGGATAAGACCGCCTCCAAAGAACATGGGGATGATAAAGAACACCATCCAGAACTTCCTTCCCGGAAGCTGTTTTCTGCTTAAAGCCCAGCCCGCGGGGATCGTTACCAGGAGCGACAGGGCAACTGTTTCCACTGTGTAGATGATGGTGTTTCTGTAGCCCGTCCATATATCCTGTCTTTCCAATACCTTTTTGAAGCCGTCCCAGGTGATGTTTACAGGATAAAGCACCACCCTTCCCGCAAGCACCGCGTCCGGATCCGATATTGCGGCGATTATTATGAAATAGAGCGGATATATTATCAGCACCGCAAGGAGCCCAAGGAACAATGCGTTTATAACGAAGAACACTTTATCACTGCGCTTTGCGCTGTGATTTGCGCCGCGCCCTGTGTGTAAAGCCGTGCTTGTCCGGTTTATGCTTAATGTCTGTTTCATACCCTTCTCCTTACCACAGCGAGTTTTCCGAGAACCGCTTTGATGTAGTGTTGGCGATTATCAGAAGGATCACGTTTATTACCGAGTTGAAGAGGCCTATTGCCGTTGCGTAAGCCTGGTCGGGAACACCCGTCAGACCTTTTTTGTATACGTAGGTTGCGATAAGCTCGCTTACGCCCAGGTTTCCGTCTGTCTGCATGAGCAGCGCCTTTTCGTAACCAACACCCATCAGTCCGCCTATGGACATGATGAGCATCACGCTGATCATAGGCATGATGGCGGGGATATCAACATGGAAGATACGCTGCAGGCGGCTTGCGCCGTCGATCATGGCTGCCTCGTGGAGCTGGGGATCGACGTTTGAAAGAGCGGCTATGTAGATAACTGCGCTCCAGCCGAAGTCCTGCCAGTTGCTGGAAAGGATATACAAGGGGCGGAAGGCGGGATTTTCAAGGAAGAACGAGATCCTCTCGGCTCCAAGCCCGGCCATCGCATTGTTTACGAGTCCGTAACGGCCAAAGAACAGCCTTAACATACC
Source organism: Lachnospiraceae bacterium (assembly GCA_017958465.1). Classification (GTDB taxonomy): domain Bacteria; phylum Bacillota; class Clostridia; order Lachnospirales; family Lachnospiraceae; genus SZUA-448. The sequence goes on along the minus strand of JAGDCQ010000090.1, from coordinate 3,946 downwards.
GACCAGCACCACAAGGGAAATAAAGTGGGGCGCCGTGTAAATGGTCTGGAGCACCTTTCCCGCACGCTTTCCACGTACTGCGTTCAGCGACAGGGCGACTATGATGGGGAGCGGGAAGCCGATGATGAAGCCGTATATGCAAAGAAGAAAGGTGTTCTTCATAAGCGGCCAGAACTGGACATCCGTGAAGAAGCGCTCAAAATTCCTGAAACCCACCCAGATGGTGGTATCTGCAAATATCCTGTCTCCCGGCATAAAGTCCTGAAAGGCGATGAGGACTCCGTAGATGGGCAGATAACTGAAAAGAAAGACTGTTACCACTGCCGGAAGGAGCATTATTAGATATGGACTGTTGTTTCGAAATGTAAACAGCCGTTTTCTGAAGGGCTGCTTTATACGCCTGGTTTTAAGGGCTGTGCTCTTTTTTACAAAACCCATTCCGATCCTCCTTAATGTATACCTGATGAAACGTGTTTTTGAACTTTACAAAAGTGTTTCGGTTTACACTGGTTTACATTGTTTACGTTTTCAATCGTGATTTTACATCTTGTTGACGAGTATGTCAAGAGTGGCTAAATAAAGTTTTTGATTTTTGTGCACTTTGCACTGGAATCCGGATATGATATGTACATTATTCACAGATTGAGGTCGGAAATTTTTACATTTTGTAAACTTGTTTTATGAGGTGAGCTATGTTAGAATAAAAACAACTTAAGGAAAGGTGTTTGAGAAATGAACAGCAAAAGGGTAACCATGCAGGATATCGCCGACGCCTGCGGACTTTCAAGGAATACAGTATCTAAGGTCTTTAACGGCAGGGGCGCGGTTCCCGCCGCCACTAAGACTCTTATATTAAAAAAAGCCGAAGAGCTTGGGTACAGGCTTCCTGTTGCAACAGAGGCTGCAGGCCCTGATCCCTCCGGCAAGACTATCGCGCTCCTTACCGCAAATATGCCTGTAGACTATCACTTTGGTACTTTCTTTGTAACTACCTTCACGGACCAGATCTGCCGCGCGGGCTACACTATGAGGATGTTTGAGATCTCAAAGGACGAGCTCGATGCAAAGGAGCTTCCTCCCCACTTTATCCCGGAGCAGACAGCAGGGATCGTGGGGATCGAGATGTTCGATCCCGAATACCTCGATTTTATCTGCGATCTTGGGCTCCCCACCATCATGATCGACAGTCCGACTGCTTCCACAAGAAAGCTGATGCGCTGCGATTTTATCTCTATGGAGAACGTATCCAGCATCATAGAGGTTGTTAAGCGCCTGAAGGATAAAGGCGCAAAAAAAATAGGCTTCTTTGGCGACAAAGAGCACTGCGGCAGTTTCCACGACCGTTTTTCCGGGCTCTGTATCGCTTCTGAAACCCTGGGGCTTGAAGACCCCTATAAATATAGCATCCTGGCTCCCGACTCCAGTCCTTACGGAGATACGGACTGGATCGCAGGACAATTGGACCGCCTTGCAGTCCTGCCGGACGCGTTTGTATGTGCGAACGACTACCTTGCCATCCACATGATATATGCCCTTAAGCAAAAGGGGCTTTCGATCCCGAATGACATCATGGTGACCGGTTTTGACGGCATCACCCAGTCTGCTCTCGCAGACCCGCCCCTCACAACAGTCACGATCCCCGGTGTGGAGATCGGACGAAGGGCTGCGGACATCCTCTTAAACCGCATAAAAACACCGGATATCCCTTATACAAAAACCCTTGTCGCAACCACTCCCGTGTGGCGAAAGAGTTCTCTGGACTGAAACGCGCTGTTCTGACGGAAACAAGCTGTTTGGACTGATTCGGATCGTTTGGACCAAACCGGATAGTTTTGGTGCCGGTTTCCGGAAAGCCCCGTTTTTATACGGAATCCCTTGTGTGGGCACCCATCTCTTTGAGCGCCTGCTTTCTTGCGTACATCATCTGGTCCGCCCTGTCAAAAACGTTGCGAAGCTCCGTATCTGAGGGCGAAAGCACTGAATACCCGAGAGATACCACAACCCCGCCTTTTTTGATATTCTCCTCGGCCTTGTGGTTGAAGGCCTTAACGTCCTCTTCCATCAGTTCAAAACCCCTGCCCTGCAGGATGACGACAAATTCATCGCCGCCGATCCTGAAAACAGCACCGTGGTCGAAATATTCGCAGATAAGGGCACTGGCGTCCTTTATCAGCTTGTCGCCCGCGGCATGGCCTTCTGTATCGTTTACGAACTTAAGTCCGTTGATATCGCAGACAACCACCGCCAACTCTTCTATCTCCCCGCCACTGATCCTGTGGTTCAGCGCAGTCTCCTGCTCGGAATAAGCAAGCTTGTTCCTGACACCTGTGAGGGCGTCTGTATTTGCCATGGTCTTTAAGGCCTTGCTGTTGGCTTTTTCAGCAGCAAGCCTGTTGTTCGCCATTATCCTCAGCTCAAGCAAAAGTACGGTACCAAACAGCACCACAAGAGCAAGTGTGGACGCGATCTGCTTTCGGCTGGCATCAAGGCTGTTTTCGCTGATGTCGCGGATGCGCTCGTTGATCACGCTTTCGCGGATGAGCACCGCCATCTCCCAGTCCGTACCTTCAACGGGAACGTAACTCAATGTTTCTGCGACACCGTTCGCCCTAAAGGTCATAGTGCCTTCTATATCTTTTTCAAAATCCTTGTTGATCTTTTGAAGCGATCCCTCTGCAACTACACCGCTTATAGCCTCAAAAATGTTCTGCTTTGCTATAAACGGTCCAAGCTCTGTGTCAGAGAGGTTTTCGCCGCCCGGCGCGTAAATGGCAAAGTACGTTCTGCCCTCGTCATCAAAAGCCAGCAGGTCCACTATCTCATTGATATCTATCTGGACAAAGCAGGCTTTCATGCGCTTTCCCGCAAGTGTCAGATTCTCTGTGGGGATCGCAAGACACAGCTGCTTTGGCGATCCGTACGGGAAAACGATACTGATATTCAGCCCGTCCATTTCACTGTCATTCAGGAAATCATGCCTGCTTCCGCCCGAATAAGTCGTATACTGGGTATAAACGACATTGTCCTCGTCCACCAGCGCAAACCTGTTCAGCACCAGCAGCGCCTTAACTTTACCGATAGTCTCCCTTAGCTCATCCTATGTGGCGACGCCTTCATCCCTGATGAAATCGAGCGCCTTCTTCATCTGATCGACATTATTGTTGATCAGGTTTGTGACTGTCTTTGACCGGCGGTCGGCCATAGCCTCAAGGTAGAAGGAGCTCACAGCGGAAACAGCCTCGTCAGTTGCAGCGATCGTCTGCCGCGAGGAATGGATGGTATTCGCGATAACAAACGTGAGAAGTACTAAAGCTCCCACGATCACGGTAAGTATAAAGTTTTTCCTGGTGATCCTTATCCTTTTCATGACATGTCACCGTACAGCAGCTCAAGCATCAAAGCCGCATCCCTTTGATATATTACAGTCGTTATCTCGCTCTTCTGCTCCGGGAAGATGTCGCCCGGAACCTTGCCGTCCGCGATCTTTACCGCGGTCTGGAGCGTATCAAAACCGATTGAATAGCAATCCTGCACTCCAAGACAGTAGATTATGCCTTCCTTCAGGTAGCGCAGTGCCTCCCGGTCGTGGTCCATGCCTACGATGACGGTGTCGCTCTTCATCTCCGTAACAGCCCTTGCAGCCCCCACGGGGTTGCTCATATTGCAGCAGATGATCCCGTCAAGGTCAGGGTTCGCTTTGAGGATCTTGACAGTCAGCTCGTAGGCCAGGTCTATGGAATCCATGTCATACTCCGTTGCCACGATCTCCATATCCTTGTATTTCGCCACAGTGTCCTTTGCGCCTCTTGCTCTGTCCTCGTGGCAGGGCGCGCCCACGCTCCCCACAAGGATCGCAACCTTTCCCTTGTAGCCGAGCTTTTCGCACAGTGCCTCTGTCAGCGCTGCGCCATCCTCATAATTGTGGGTGTTTCCGACGTAAGCGATG
>JAGDCQ010000089.1 GCA_017958465.1 Lachnospiraceae bacterium | reverse complement strand
GTGACTACGTCCCTACGCCCGATGCTGTGCCGTTTCTGGAACAGCGCCGAGTACGAGGACGACCTCTTTATCAACAGTGAAGAAGCAAAAGAGATCATCACAAAGGATGCGCTGCTTGTCATAGTAGACGTAAACAGGCCAAGCTACACGGAGTGTCCGGAGCTTGCCGAGATAGTTGAGAACTGCGTCATCATCGACCACCACAGGCTCACCGGAGAGATCGCGCCAAACGCTGTTCTTTCCTACATAGAGCCTTACGCTTCGTCTGCCTGCGAAATGGTAGCGGAGATCCTCCAGTACTCCGGAGACGAAGTGAAGTTAAAGCAGGTTGAAGCGGATGCCATGTATGCCGGAATGATGGTGGATACCAACAACTTCCTTTCAAAGACAGGTGTGAGGACCTTTGAAGCTGCTGCCTTCCTCAGAAGGAACGGAGCGGATGTTACACGTATCAGGAAGATGTTCAGGACGGAATTCAACGAATACCAGATCCGTGCCAAGATCGTTTCCGAGGCAGAGGTCTACAACGGCTGCTTTGCCTTTGGCAAGCTTGAGGCAAATGTGGACAGCGAGAGCCCTACAGTACTTGCGGCACAGATCGCAAACGAGCTTATGGAGATCGCCAATATCAAGGCTTCCTTCGTATTCTCGTATTACAACAATAAAGTATATGTCAGCGCCCGTTCTATCGACGAGTACAATGTGCAGGTGCTTATGGAGAAGTTTGGCGGCGGCGGCCATATGAGCTCGTCCGGGTGCCAGTTCACCGATATCACCATAGATGAGGCTATCGAAAAAGTCAAAGGTGCGCTTGACGAAAAAGAGGGAGAGATCTGAAACAATGGAAGTTATACTTTTACAGGATGTTAAGAACCTCGGGAAAAAGGGCGAGATCGTCAAGGTTAACGACGGTTACGCTAAGAACTTTATAATCCCGAAAAAGCTGGGCGTTGAAGCGAGCAAGAAGAACAGGGCTGATCTTGAGGCCCGGCAGGCGGCAGAGGCCGCTCACAGGCAGGAGGTCCTTGAAGAGGCACAGGCTCTTGCCGCAAAGCTCAACGACCTTACAGTGAACTGTAAGATCAGGACCGGCGAGGGCGGAAGGACTTTCGGCTCCGTTTCCTCAAAGGAAGTTGCGGAAGAGCTTAAAAAGCAGCACGGCTTCGATATCGATAAAAAGAAGCTTGTGCTGGCGGATGCGATCAAGAACCTTGGCACATACACGGTTCAGGTCAAGCTTCATCCGCAGGTAACCGCGCAGATAAAGGTAAGAGTGGACGGTGAGTGAGCAGGGTTTCCTGCTGCTTTCCGTTATGGAGGGTTAAATGGACGAGTCTGTCATAAGAAAAACACCGCCACACAGCGAAGAAGCGGAAATGGCGGTCATAGGCTCGATACTTATAGATCCGGAAGCGGTCACTACCGTTATGGAGCTCCTGAAACCGGAGGATTTCTACCAGAAGAAGTATTCGATCATGTTTGAGGCAGCCCTTGGGCTTTACAACGAAAACAAGCCCATAGACGTGCAGATAATGGCCGACAGGCTGAAACAGAAGGAGGCCCCGGCAGAGCTTTTCGATATCAAGTTTCTAAGGTCCCTGATGAATGCCGTGCCCACCTCGGCGAACGTGGATTCCTACGCCAAGATAGTGCAGAGATACGCCTTGAAGAGGCGTCTCATAAAGAGCTGTGAAGCCATTGCCGACAACTGCTACGTGGGCAGGGAGGACACAGATGCCATCCTTGCGGACGCAGAGAAGCGGATCTTCGATATTTCCCAGGGCAGGGGCGACAGCGACTATGTGAGCATGGCGAAAGTCGTGGTCGACAGTATCAAGAATATCCAGGCAGCGGCAGGCAATAAAGGCGGCGTGACAGGTGTTGCCACGGGCTTTTACGACCTTGACGCAAAAACAGCCGGGATGCAGCCTTCGGATCTTATCCTTGTGGCTGCCCGTCCTTCAATGGGCAAGACCGCGTTTGTACTTAATATCGCAGAGCATGCGGCTGTAAAGAATGGTGTTCCCACCATCATCTTCAGCCTCGAAATGTCAAAGACCCAGATGGCAAACCGTATACTTGCCATGCACTCTTCCGTGGATGCGCAAAAACTCCGTACAGGCAGCCTTTCACAGCAGGAATGGGCCAAGCTTATGGAAAGCGCCAGGATCGTGGGCGCGTCACCCATCATCATCGACGATACCGCCGGTATCTCGATAAATGCCCTGCGTTCAAAATGCAGAAGGTATAAGATCGAGCACAATATCGGCCTGATTATAATCGACTACCTTCAGTTAATGACGGTTGACAGAAAAGTGGACAGCCGTCAGCAGGAAGTTATGGAGATCTCCCGTGCGCTAAAAGGTCTTGCAAAGGAGCTGAATGTGCCTGTTATCGCATGTTCACAGCTTTCACGTCTCGTGGAACAGCGTCCGGACAAGAGGCCTATGCTTTCCGACCTTCGTGAGTCGGGAGCCATCGAGCAGGATGCCGACGTTGTAATGTTCCTGTATCGTGACGAATATTACAACAAGGATTCGGAAAAAAGAGGGATCGCGGAAGTGATCATAGGCAAGCAGAGACAGGGTCCCATCGGTACGGTGGAGCTTGTTTCGCAGCTTGAATACACAAGGTTTAAGAATAAGGCGTAAAGAAAAAACGGTTCTCCGTAAGGAGAACCGTTCCTCAAATGCTCAGTTAGAGCTTTTTTTCATCCGATCAGGGCTCTTCGATAGAACCTGTAGGACAGGCAGCTGCGCAAGCACCGCACTCAAGGCAAAGATCGGGATTGATCTCATAGTGCTCAGCACCCTCAGCGATAGCGCCTGCGGGACATTCTGCTGCACAAGCACCGCAGCTGATGCAACCATCATTGATTTTGTATGCCATACTTATACCTCCATGCCGGAATAGATTTCTTGGGCTTGCGTAAAACGCGGAGAGCCTGTACCGGCGCAGACTCACACCCACCCTCACGGGTAAGATTATTGTACAGTCTTTTTTTCAAAAATACAAGAGGTAATTTATGCTTTTTACGTTGCCCGAAAATGTATCGGAAATAATACGCAGGCTGGAGGAAGCAGGCTTCGAGGCGTATGCCGTCGGAGGCTGCGTAAGGGATATGCTCCTTTCCCAAACCCCGAAGGACTGGGATATCACCACAAACGCAGAGCCGGAGGACGTAAAAGAGGTTTTTAAGAGGACTGTCGATACCGGGATCAAGCATGGCACTGTCACCGTCCTCTTCAATGAAGGGGCCTACGAGGTGACGACCTACAGGATAGACGGAAAATACGAGGATTCAAGGCACCCTTCGAAGGTTACCTTTACAAAGAGCCTTAGGGAGGACCTGCTCCGCAGGGACTTTACCATAAATGCCATGGCTTTCAACTATAGTTCAGGCCTTGTGGACTGCTTTGGCGGGCAAAAGGACCTGGAGAACGGCGTTATCCGCTGTGTGGGGGATGCACATTCGAGGTTTGGCGAGGACGCTCTCAGGATCCTTCGGGCCTTCAGGTTTGCGGCGCGACTCGGGTTTAAGATAGATCCGGACACGGAAGCCGCTGCGGCGGACCTTTCGGACACCTTGAAGAATATAAGCGCGGAGCGCATCCGCGAGGAGATAACAAAAACACTGGTTTCTGAGACACCCTTCGAGCTTCAGCATATGCACAGGCTGGGGATCCTGAAGGAGGTGCTCCCCCGGTTCGAGCCCCTTTTTTCCAGCGAAGGGAAAGCCCGGTATGTGCTTAATTCCATTAAAAGCGCAATAGATGGCGGGCTTTCGGAAGGGGACCGCACAGCCTACGCCTGGGCGGTCTTAAGCGCAGCAGCCGCAAAGGTCCAAAGTGAGGCTGAGCCCTTGCAGGGCCGGTCTTTGAATGAGTATTGCGGGACGGCTGAACAGGGCTTAAACCTGCCGGAGCTTTCAAAGCTTTTTGCTACAAGGACCCTCCACGATCTTAAGTTTGACAACGATACGATACGTACGGCCGGCGGCCTTGCAAAGGCTGTGTTTACCGCGCCTTTAGCCGGAGAAGAGGCAGTGCGCAGGAATATGAGCACAATGGGAAACAGGATTTTTGACCTTTGGCTTGCTTTTCTTGCAACGGACGGCCTTGAAGAAGGGCAGTGCGACAGGGAAACAGCTGAAAAAGTAAGGGCATGCGCTGAAAACGTGCGCAGCCGCAAGGATCCGGTGGCGCTAAAGGATCTTGCCGTAACAGGCAGGGATCTTATAGAAAACGGCGCAACTTCGGGAGTTTTAGTGGGAGCCTGCCTGTCTTACCTTTTGGACAGAGTCCTTTCCGAGCCGGGGCTTAACACCCGCGAGACCTTACTTTCTCTTGCAGGAGCATATTTCGCAAATGAAGAACAGTCTGAAAACAACTAAGGTCACTTTTGTGGTGATCATGATAATAGGCCTTCTGGTGATAGGGCTTGCGGTGTACGCCGGGTTTGAAGGAACGGTAAAGAAGCCTTCAAAGCCTACGGGTACGCCTGCGCCTTCGCCATCAAACGCACCCTCCGTTCCCGTAAACGGTGACGCCACGGAAGATGCTGTTGTGATGAAGGTCGACATAGCTCTTAAAAAGATCACTGTTTACCTACCGGAAAAGGATAAGTATCTCGACCTTTCTTATTCGGGATCGACGGATATCCGTACTGCTTTCGGGAACGTGATCTCAGCAAGCGTCCTGACGCCCGCTTCCATCGCGGAGGTATCCTACAGCGAGTCGGAAAACAAGCTTTTGCACCTGTATCTAAAGAACGACTTTTGGACTGCCGAAGGTGCCACAGACTGGGAGCTTACACTTGCCCAGTCCATGATCCGGATAGGGGATAAAAACTACAGGATCTCCAAGGATGTGGCAACTGTGGGGCCGGACGGGCCTTTCGATCTTTCACAGCTCGGGGTGACAGACGTGATCAATATCAGCGGAAAGAACGGACGTGTTTACGTAGTGGAGCTGGTGCTTGGCCACGGCACACTGTACGTTATGAACGAGAAGAATTTTGTGGGCGGAAGCCTCTTTGTGGACAACGTGTTCGCGGGCCAGATCACCGAAGGGATGGCTATGAGCATGCGCGAGGGGACCTACGAGATTTCCTTCAGTAAGGGGGACCTGAACGGCAAAGAGGAAGTGACCATAAACCGCAATGGCACGGCTGTTATAAATCTTGAGCCCTACGAACAGATCTCAACGGACTACGGGTATGTGGACTTCAGGATAAAGCCCGCGGATGCGGCGCTTTACATCGACAATTTTTATTATGATCACACCGAACCTGTAAGGCTGGCCTACGGGACCCACTCGGTAGAGGTGGCAAAGCAGGGCTATGTGACCTGGAGCGGGACCATCACTGTGGGGACAGAAACCATGAAGCAGCCCATAGAGCTTGCGGAACAGTTTGCGCCCACACCCACGCCGACACCCGTGGATGAGCCTGAGATAACAGGAACGGACGAGCCTGTGGATTCGCCGACTCCAACGGAAACCCTTATCCCGACACCTGTCGATCCTACCCCGACTCCTGTCAAGGAGCCTGAGGAGGGCGAGGTAAGCGTGACATTTATATGGTTCCCGTCGGCGGTCATTTCCGTGGATTCGAATTATATCGGGACAACGGACGCAAGCGGGAAGCTTACCGCAAAGATCAAGTACGGAAGCCACACTGTAAGCCTTGTCAGGACAACGATCGACGGGCAGACGCTCCCGAAAACCTATCAGATAACTATCAATGCCGATACTCCGACGGTCCTCAGTTTCCCGACGACAGGGAACTAAAGCAGGGCCAAGAGAACATACTTGACGAATCGGAATTTTTAGTATATAGTGCTACCCGTAAAGAGTTGATCAAGGAGGTTGATTATGATCACAAAAGATATGACTATAGGCGAACTGTTACAGGTAAGCGAGAACGTGATACCGGTCCTTATGGGGATCGGAATGCACTGCATCGGCTGCCCGGCATCACTTGGCGAAACAATAGAGGAGGCTTGCTACGTACATGGTATCGAGCCTGACGAACTTGTTGAAAGACTTAATGAGGTTGCCGGCCAGGAGGCATAACAAACCAGCAAAATAAAAGCCAGTCGCATTGATGCGGCTGGCTTTTTTTTGCGCGATTCTTTAGTTTTCTTAAAGTTTCATAAGCTCACTTAAGGCGTTATCCTTCAGGATAAGGTCGAAGTGCTCGTCAAAATATTCTACGGTAGCGTACGAGGTGTGGGTAGGGTCGCCGTATTCGGAGGCCATATTGCAGATCCTGTTGAACTCCTGCGGCGTGTGATCGGATTTGCGGATCACAAGGTAGTAGAGCCCGGAACGGGGATCCTTGTACAGGGAGCTGGCTCCGTGATAGAAGGGCTTTACTGCGGCTGCAAGCTCCGAGATGACGGAGATGCGGTCGAACACGTATACCATGGAGAATACGGCCTTCAGGTCGTCTGTCTCCCGGTCTGCAGGTGCCGGCTGCGTTTCGGTTCCTGCGTAGGCATCCGCAACCTTGCGGCCGATGTAGTCTTCTATCTTTCCGAAGATGTTCAGGATCTCGTCTGCCATAGGCCCTCTCTTTACAGGGGCCGGATTCTTTGCAGGCGTGAAATTCGAGAAGCGGGCATCCAGCTCTTCGGGATCATCACACTTTGTGACCATAAGGATAAGGCTTTCGGAAACAGTGGGGATCGCTTCGATGATGAGCGGAAGGTCCTCCGTTTCAAAGCCGTAGTCTTCGTTTGCACGCTGAATAAGCTCCGAGAAAAGGGCGTGAACCTTTTCGGAACCGTAGGCGAGCTCATTGACGCGGATCTGCCTTGAAGCCAGGTCCTCTCTTGTGAGCGTGAACTTCATTTGGTTGTCGCTGATCTTTTCGATCTTCAAATAAATCATCTCCTCGCCATAAACGGGTTTCCCCGGTGAAACACAGATATCGTAAGGGTTTTACAAACACTTATAGTTCTGTGTGGTAGGATTATACACATAATCTGTTGTTACGTCAAGTAAATCCACAGAATGTTCACTGTTATGATGTCTGAAAATGGCAAAATGCACAAATTAAAGGATTAAACCTTGTAAATTTTTACAAGGAAAAAACTGTTGATTAAATTCCAATATCAGTATATAATTCCAAGTACAGACACGAAAAGGGGACGGAAACTTGGAAGATATCTTGTGCTACAAAGAATATCGGCTGATCAGGACAATTTATGAAGATTCTGAGAGAAAGATCTATGTTGCGGAGCATCCGGAGCTGAACATCAGACGGCTTGTGAAAGAAGCCGCGCTCGGCTCTGAAGCTGAGAAGATAATAAGGTGTGAAGCTAAGATCCTTTCCGGGATCAGCAGCAGTTTTATCCCGGCTTTTTGTGACCTTTGGGAAACACCCGACAGGCTGTGCCTTGCGGAAGAGTATGTGGAGGGGGAGACCTTAGAGTCGTTCCTCGGGTCGGAACCTTCCATAACAGCCGAAAAACTCAAAAGATTCCTGGATTCTCTCTGCGGTGCGCTGCAGGCGCTCCATCAGGGCAGGGAGCGCTTTCTCCACTGCGATCTGAAGCCTTCGAATCTTATGGTTTGCGGCAACATACTGAAACTCGTGGACTTTGGGGCTGCGGTACCGGACGGAAGGGAAAACCTTGGGCTTACATCCTTTGGAACGCCTTCTTTTGCGGCACCTGAGCAGAAAAACGGGGAGATGAGACGGGCGGCCACCGACATCTACGGCGCGGGGAAGATCGCGGAGCTTCTTTGCGCGGCTTACGAAAGATCGGGCGGGAGCAGAAGGCTCTTAAAACGCCTGAAGGCCGTTACCGACAGGGCAACCGGCGAAAACACCGGGTTCAGGTATGAGACCGCTTTAGACCTTAGAGCTGCCTTTGAACAGGCGTTCAAGGGAGCCGGGATCTTTTCGGGAAGGCGAAAAAACAGGGATATCCAAAGGAAGACCATCGGGATAGTGGGAACCCACCATGGCGCGGGAGCTACGCATATGGCGCTAAACCTTGCGCTTTCCCTGGCAGACAGCGGTAAAGATGTGGCACTTGTGGATCTGTCTGAAAACGGGAACCTTTCGTGTTTTGTAGAAAAAAGATCATCGGGCGGTGCAGGGCCTGTCCGCTTCAGGGGGATCAGTCTTTACCCCGGGGCGGGCGTGGAAGC
>JAGDCQ010000088.1 GCA_017958465.1 Lachnospiraceae bacterium | reverse complement strand
GGGGCGGAAAGAGTAATGTTGCCAAGAAGGAAAGTTCCTTCGTTGACCGTTATTGTTAACTTGTGCTGCCCGGCTTTAAGCTCCACCGCAAGGGGGAGGGAGTACCTGTAGCCTGCGTCCGAAAGAGCTTTTTTCTCCCAGCGGACCAGTTTGTCGGGAAGAGTTACTATCTCGTTTCCGTAGCGGTCGAGGCTCTTTACGGCTTCGGATACCCAGGAGGTCTCAAACTTCAAGCTTCGCATCTCGTAGAAGCTGAACTCGTCATCAACCATAAGAGAAAACTCTATAGGCAGGATGGACGCGTCGTATGAGAGGTACTCGAAGCCGATGTTGTAAAGAGCGGTCTTAGGAGAGTCTATGAGAATTTCGATGATATCACCGTGTTTGAGCGAAACCACATCATTGCCGTAGTCGTGATTGTCGGAAGTAAGGAGGTTTGCGCTGTCCTTTGAAAGGGCACTGTCGATCCTTACAACCACCGGCTCACCGTCGTAAGCCTTTGATGTGTATTTTTCGCTTACCTTTGTATAGCTTGTGGCAAGCCTCTCTGCCGAGATAGACCCTGTTATATCCCCTGCAGTGGCAAGAGACCCGGCTTCCTGAGCAGCTTTTGCTTCTCGCAAAGAGCTCCCGGCAAGTGTCACGGGAAACGCCATTACAAGCGCCATCGCAGCTGCAGTCAGCCGTTTGAAAACATTATTCTGTTTTCTGCTATGTAAAAACATGATCTATCTCCTTGTTATGAGAGTTTTCCTGCCCCGGGGACGATTTTTCTGTCGGTTTTCCTGTCGGATTTCTATTCGGTTCTCCGGTCGGGTTTCCGGCTCAGATCTCTGCTGCGATGTGGAGCACGCTGGCTGCCGGAAGCTTTATCTCTATTTCGTTGCCGTTAAGCTTGAAGTCCTTAAACTCCTCTTTCTTAACGGTCTCAGGTGCATCGAAGGTATTGTGGGCGTGCATCTCGCCTGTAACGATCTCTGCACATGCGTTCTTAACAGGTGTGTCTGCAAGGACTGCCCTTACATCATACCCTTCCGTGCAGGAAAGGTTTGTGATGGTGATGTGGACCTTTCCGTCCTTTGCGAGTGATACGGACTCTGTAAGGTTTGGAACCATGCGTTTTTCATCAACACCGATCTTTTCGGTTTCAACAAAGCTGTCAAGCAGCTCTGCATCCTGATGATACTTGTACATGTTGAAAACGTGATATGTAGGGGTCTTGATCATCTTCGGTCCTTCGGTCAGGATCACGGACTGAAGAACGTTCACAAGCTGCGCGATGTTTGCCATGCGCACCCTGTCGCAGTGCTTGTTGAAGATGTTGAGGTTGATACCCGCTACGAGCGCGTCACGGATAGTGTTCTGCTGGTACAGGAAACCGGGGTTTGTGCCGGGCTCAACATCATACCAGGTGCCCCATTCATCAACTATGAGGCCAACCTTGTGGTCCTTGTCGTATTTATCGAGGATAGCCGCATGCCTGTTGATGAGCTCTTCCATGAAGAGTGTCTTTGAAAGTGTCTGGTACCAGGTCTTTTCGTCAAAATCGGTGGCGCTGCCCTTCTTTCCCCAATCAAAGGGAAGTGTGTAATAATGGAGCGAGATGCCGTCCATAAAACCGTGCTGCCACTCTGCTTTTCTGAAAGCTGCCGCGCAAACGCCCTCTGTCCAGTCGTAATCATCGGCGTTGGCACCGCAGGCTATCTTGAAGATCGGGTGATTACCGTCGTAATTTCTTACATAGGTCTGGTATCTGCGGTACATATTTCCGTAGAAGTCGGGAGTCATATTGCCGCCACAGCCCCAGTTTTCATTACCGACACCAAAGAAGTCCACATGCCAGGGCTCTTCGTGGCCGTTCGCTTTACGCATATCAGCCATAGGAGAAACGCCCTTGAAGGTCATGTACTCTACCCATTCGCTCATTTCCTGGACTGTTCCGCTTCCCATATTTCCATTGATATAGGATTTGCAGCCCAGCTGCTCAACAAGTTCCATAAACTCATTTGTACCGAAGCTGTTGTCCTCAACAACCCCGCCCCAGTGAGTATTTATCATTTTCTTGCGCTTTTCCTTGGGACCCACACCGTCTCTCCAGTGATACTCGTCCGCAAAGCAGCCGCCGGGCCAGCGAAGTACCGGGATCTGCATTTCTTTGAGTGCCTCCACAACATCTTTACGCATACCGTTTACATTCGGTATCTCGGAGTTCTCTCCTACATAAAGTCCTTCGTAGATGCACCTTCCGAGATGTTCGGAGAAATGTCCCTGAAGCTCGGGGTTGATGTGTCCTTTGGTGTTTTTGGGGTTGATGTACAAATTGAACATAAGCGCTCTCCCGTATTTGTTTATTTTGATATATCTTTTGCGGCCGGTTCACGATCTGTTTTCCGGATCGCAATGTTAACTTTTTCACTTCCAGTATTTAAGTTTTTGCTTGTGAAACTAACGGTTTCAAAAGGCATTTTTAACCCTTTGAGCGGGTAAACGTCAGGGGAATTTTCCTCTCTTTGCCCTTAAACACTGGATTTTTTGTGTTTTGTTTTTGTTTAAGTTTATGCTTAACCTTTTCAAAATACGCTTAATCTTTAACTATAAAATACTACGTTTCACAGTCCGTCGCAATAGTTATTTTGTATTCTTACGTAAAAAAATGCGGACATTTTTTGTGCAATATTACCATAAAATACCCTTTGATATTTGGTTTTGGGCGTGATATTATAACTTTAAGTGAATTCTTTAGCTTTTAATCGTTCGCTTAAAAGAATACAGATTTGTTCCGATTATTCAAGTTTTAGATTTAATAAATACAATTTACTTGAGACAAGGGAGATAAAAGATGCTGTACCTTCAATCATTAAAAGAAGCCGAAGAAGTTTTCAAGGCGCTGAGCACACCAATGCGTCTTGAAATAATGGAACTGATATATAAGAACGAACACATGAGCATGAACGATCTCGCAGAAGCTCTGGGGCTTACAAACAGCGCCATTTCGCTTCATGTGAGCAAGCTTGAAAGCGCAGGTCTTGTAACGATCCAGACCTCCTCCGGCAAAAGGGGCGTAACAAAGAATGTAAGGCCGCGTTACAGCCGCCTTATCGTGGATATGTCTCCTGATTTCGGTGGCTCATCCCGTCCCTGCTACCTCGATTCTATTTCGGTAGGTTACTATTCGAGCATAGATGCGCACCCTACCTGCGGCCTTGCAACAAACGAGCATATCGTGGGCGAGCTCGACGATCCGCGTCCGTTCTCCTATCCCGAGCGTTTCAAAGCGGGCATCATCTGGATAAGCTGGGGCAGCATTGTCTACAACCTTCCCAACAGATTAAGAGCCGGCCAGAAGCTTACGGAGCTGCAGATCTCCTTTGAGATTTCCTCCGAGTGTCCGGAGTTCAACGAAGACTTCCCGAGCGATATTTACTTCTCGATCAACAACATCCCGCTCGGAAAATGGATAGGCCCCGGCGATTACGGCGCAAGACACGGCATCGTAACACCAAAGTGGTGGCCGTACCTCCTTAACCAGTACGGCCTCTTAAAGACGCTGATTATCAACAAAAACGGTACAT
>JAGDCQ010000087.1 GCA_017958465.1 Lachnospiraceae bacterium | reverse complement strand
TACACCTTTCAGGGAGATTAAAACGGAGGACGATGGGGCAGTTGCTGCCCTTGTGCGGAGCAACCTTGAAAAACACGGTCTTGATATACCTGGCACTGTTTATTTTGACCCTTCTCTTGACAACTTAAGCTCCGTTTACGGAAAGCCTGACAGCCGGTATTACGTGCTTACAGGCGGATCCGGAGAGGTGGTCGGAGGCATTGGGTTTGCCGGTTTTAAGCCCATCAAGGACACGGCTGAGCTGCAAAAGCTCTATCTTGATGAGAGTGCGAAGGGCAAGGGCCTTGGCCTTAAGATGATCTATTTTATAGAGGACCGGATGAGGAAGGCCGGCTTTAAGCACGCTTACCTTGAGACACATAACAACCTTCAGGCCGCGATCCATATTTACCTGGAAAGCGGATATAAGGAGATAGAAAGGCCAAAGGAAGTGGTCCACGGGACCATGGACAGGTTTTTCTTTAAGGAACTTTGAGCCGCGCCACACTGTTTCAAAGGATGAAAGGGAGACAAAGGAGCATGAAAAAGACAGACATTAAAAAGAGGATCCCGGAGAAGAAAGCTGCTACCGGTAAGGTTTCGGCAAAGCAGAGCTGGAAGCCGGGTAATATGCTTTATCCTCTGCCCGCTGTAATGGTAAGCTGCGCGCTGCCGGGTGAAAAGCCAAACATCATAACACTTGCCTGGGCAGGTACGGTCTGCTCGGATCCAGCAATGGTCTCCATCTCTGTCCGCCCGTCGCGCTTTTCCTACGATATCATCAAAAAGAGCGGAGAGTTTGTAATCAACCTTGTTACAGAAGACCTGCTCAAAGCCTGCGACTGGTGCGGCGTAAAGTCCGGCAGGGACCATGACAAGTTTAAAGAGCAGGGGCTTACGCCTTTTGTTTCGGAATACATAAAGACGCCCGGTATCCTTGAAAGCCCGGTGAACATCTATTGCAAGGTGAAAGAGGCAGTCGCGCTCGGAAGCCATGATATGTTTATCGGCGAGGTAAAAGGGATCACGGTGGATGAAGCCCTTATGAACGACACCGGCCGCTTTGAACTTAACGCCGCAAAGCTTATCGCTTACTCGCACGGCGAGTACTTTGCGCTTGGCAAAAAGCTTGGAACATTCGGGTATTCAGTAAAGAAGAGACCATAATAATAAAGCCCCGTACCGTCGCCGGTACAGGGCTTTTGCTTATATGTTCTGTGTGGATCACATTCCGAACAAACCTGCATATTCCTTAAGGGCGCCGGAGTAATCCTTAGCAAGTACCTGCTTTGCAAGAACCTTGCCGAGCTGAACACCTTCCTGGTCGAAGCTGTTCAGGTTCCAAACAAATCCCTGGAACATGATCTTGTTCTCGAAGTGTGAAAGGAGAGCGCCAAGCGATCTGGGTGTGAGCTGCTCGCCGATGATGAGGCTTGAAGGCCTGCCGCCCGCGAAGAACTTGTTACGGTTCTTGTCCTCCTTGCCGCATGCGAAAGCAACTATCTGCGCAACAACGTTTGCGATAAGCTTCTGCTGGCTTGTGCTGCCCTGGATATCAACATCGCGCCCGCACTGGCCTGCCTTGAAGGCGATGAACTGAAGCGGAACAATGTCGGTTCCCTGGTGCAGGAGCTGGTAGAAGGAGTGCTGGCCGTTTGTACCGGGCTCGCCGAAGATCACGGGGCCTGTTACGTAGTTTACGGGCTCGCCGTAGCGGTTAACGCTCTTGCCGTTGGACTCCATATCAGCCTGCTGAAGGTGTGCGGGGAAGCGGCTCAAAGCTTGCGAGTAAGGAAGCAATGCGGTTGCGCCGTATCCCAGGAAGTTGCGCTCGTAAACGCCGATAAGAGCGTCGAGCATAGCGGGATTCTTGCGGATATCGCCGCTTGTGGCAAGCTTATCCTCGGCAGCTGCGCCTTCGAGGAAGTCCGCGAAAACATCGGGACCGAAAGCCAGGGACAGGACTGCGCCGCCAACAGCTGAAGTGGAAGAGTAGCGTCCGCCGATATAATCATCCATAAAGAATGCTGCAAGATACTCGCTGCTCTTTGCAAGAGGCGAAGTCTCGCTTGTTACGGCGATCATATGCTTTGAAGGGTCGAGGCCTCTGAATTTGAGCTCGTTCTTTACGAAGGACTCGTTGGTGAGGGTCTCTAAGGTCGTGCCGGATTTAGAAACAAGGATGAAAAGCGCGTGAGCACAGTCAACATCGTTAAGGACGCCCGCTGCGTCGTCGGGATCGACGTTGCTGATGAAGTGCGCCTTCATCTTAAATTTGTCGTTCTTCTTTGCCCAGTTCTCAAGAGCGATGTACATTGCTCTCGGGCCGAGGTCGCTGCCGCCGATACCGATCTGGACAACTTCGGTGAACTTGTCGCCGTTCTCGGTAACGATGTTGCCGTTGTGGATCTGGTTTGCGAAATCCGCAACCTTCTTTTGAACGCCAACATAGAAATCACGCTTGTTTACGCCGTCAGCAACAACGTCCTTGCCAAGCTGGCCGCGTGTGAGCTGGTGGAGCACAAGGCGCTTCTCGCCTGTGTTGATGACCTCTCCGTTGTAGAGAAGCTCGAACTTTGCGGCAAGCTCAGCCTCATCGGCAAGGGCCTGCAACTTGTCGAGGATGTCGTCATCCACCGCTTTTGCAGCGTAGTTGTAATTAAGGCCGCAAGCCATGGGAACAGAGTATTCCTTAACACGCTTTGCGCCGTTATCTGTCATTTCCTTTGCAAGGTCTGTTTTCTTTGCGCTTTCAAGGCTCTTGTAAGCCTTCAACTTATCAAAATTAGTCCAGGTAGCCATTTTTTCCTCCGTGATGCGTTTATTCTTCGTTTGAGTCTTCCTGTTTTGATTGTGACGCTGCAACTGTAGCGGCAACAACAACTGCGACTATGACCGCAACAAGAACGATAAAGCCGAATACGCTTATTGCGGTGATAACGCCGGGATCCAAAGTAGTGGTACTTGCCATGATGTGTCCTCCGTATCTTTATTCACAGGGAAGCCCGCAAAGCGGACAGGTTACTGCAAATACTATTCTCCTGCGTTCATAAACCGCTTAGATTATAGCATCCTGATATAAAAAAAACAATAGTCATATTGCTTTTTGCAGGTTTTATCGGTATACTTTTCTTGAGAAATGTCGGATTTTGGCCATGAAGCGAATGAGGCCGGCAACATCACAAGACTTGACGCAGAACGGAGGGTTTCAATGGGATATTGCAGCAATTGTGGGAAATACGGAATGGGTAAATTCTGTGAAAACTGCGGGTCGCTCCTGACTCTTGATAAGAACTTCATCGGAATGGGCCATAATCAGTCCGGCTTAAGGCTTGAATACTCAACAACGGGTATGATGTGCGACGGCGGCTTTACGTATAAAGTATGGGAAGAGGCGCAGGGAGCCAAACTCCTTGTCCGGAAACCCGGCGTGAATATTAATAATGCTCCTGTTTTCGACGTGGACAGCGGTTTCCTGGACAGCATAAAGAAGACCATGGAAACGAGCGGCTGTGAGCTATGGAACGGTTTTAACAAGCACATGCAGGGCGTGATGGACGGAACAAGCTATTATTTTTCATACTCTGACGGTAAAGGTGTAAACGTCCACTGGAGCGGCTATATGGCGACTCCCGAGGGCTTCGGGGCCTGCGGGGCAGTGCTCACCTCAATGTTCGATGCAGTGTACGAGGAACATTTCCCGAATTACTACAATAAAATGAGGCAATACCTTGAGAATGTCATAAAGCCTGAGTACGGTGTGAGCCGCCAGGGCTATTCCGTGGTTTCTTATAAGCATGTGATCGGGAATTCTTATGAAAGGGTCGGCTGGAACATCCCCACAGGGTGCCTTTTTGCGACGGTCGGAAAGTTCTCGCAATATGTATCGGAAATTCAAGGAATTCGTGGTATTCCCGGGAACCAGGGCCTGCCGACGGAACAGGATAAAGACGAGAGGCAGTGGGCTGAGGCTTTTACAGTGTTCCTTGACACCAGGAAAGAGGAGGGGATAGACGCTCCGGGATCACATTTGAAGCTCATATTCCGCTGGTACGAAGCCGACAAGGAAGGCGTTCGCATGACAGGCGAAGCGGTCCCGTCAACCGATGTGATCGCTGCGGACAGCGGTTATACCTTTGTTTTTTCGTATATTCATGAGAACACGACATACTTCGGCTTTTTCTCGCGCCTGTTCTTTGCATTCGGGAAAGACTGCATCGACTACACTTTGCTGCTGTATTGCTATAAGGACGGCAAGTGGCAGTGGATCGACGGGCTTCACAACAGGAGCGACATAAACGACTTAAGCCGCGACGACTTGAACGGCTTTGTTGAATTTGCGCGTAAATACGGCATGGGAAAGCTTGCGGACAAGTGGGACAAAGGCGGCATGCTGAACATGAACCTTTTGGACCAAAATGTAATGATCCATTTCAAGTGGAGCAACAATCTTGACAATGAATTCGCCAAAAAACTTGAAGAGGTACCGGACGGCAAACTTGTGCCCGGCTACGAGATAAAGGTCGAGACGGCAGTGTACAGGTGCTTCTTCCCGATGTGACCTGAAGCACTGTTTGGCAAATAAGGAGGCAACTTATGGATTCGATCCTCATTAAAGATACTACAAAAGAAGAGCGTGAGCAGATCATAAAGAATTCCCTCGATTGCGGAGGCGGATGCGAAAACTGCTCGTCGTGCTGGCTCGGCGGCGGAAGCCCCTGGGACATCTACCAGGACTACATCGACGGCAAAAAGGAGCTGAAGGAGATAAACGCGGAGTACATGGAGCGCTATCGCCAGGACAGACAGATCAAGTGAAGAGAAATGCAATAAAGTGAAAACGATATGAAAAAAGACGAAAAAACAAATGTAATGCGAGTGCTGGACGGAAAGAAGATAGCCTACGCGGGCCATTTTTACGAACCGGACGCGAGCCTCACGGGTGTGCAGATAGCCGGAATCCTCGGCGAGCCCCCGTCAAAAGTGTTCAAAACGCTTGTGACACAGGGAAAGACAGGCGCATATTACGTGTTCGTTGTTCCTGTCGAAGCCGGGCTCGACCTAAAGAAGGCGGCAAAAGCCTCCGGCGAAAAGTCGATCGAGATGATAAAACAGAAGGATTTGCTCCCGCTGACAGGGTACGTTCACGGCGGCTGCTCGCCTATCGGCATGAAAAAGCATTTTCAAACCTTCCTGCACGCTACGGCAACAGACTTTGACAAGATGTATGTGAGCGCCGGAAAAGTCGGCGCGCAGATAGAGATCGCGCCCCAAGACCTTATCAGCGTGGCTGGTTGAACTGTGGCGGATATTGTGTAGGCGGGGGAGGAACCGTTATCACGGAAGATAAAAATGAAAACCATGAACACTATGGATAGGGGAGTACCGGTATGCCAAAATACACTTTTGAAGAAACCTGCGAACGAATAGAACAATTCACCAAGGATCGTGACTGGGACCAGTTCCACAGCCCGGAGAATCTTGCAAAATCAATAGCCATCGAGGCCGGAGAACTGCTGGAGTGTTTTCAGTGGAGCCCGGAGGCCGACGATGAGATGCTTAGCGAGGAACTTGCGGATGTGCTTAATTACTGCATCCAGCTCGCGCAAAAAAGAGGCTATGATATCTGCGATATCATCAACAAAAAGATAGATAAAAACGCTGCCAAGTATCCCATAGAAAAGTGCAAAGGACTCAGCACCAAGAACGATAAACTGGAGGGATAATGATCATACAGGGATACGAGTTCAGAAGGTGATTCTTTTACCTATTTGTCGTAAAGGACGAACAGAAAATGGAGCATGAGTAAATGAGTTTGTTTAATAATCATTTTGAAGCCGATTTAAAAGGTTCTTACGGAGAAATGCTGACGGAGTGGCAGCTTATGTTCGTGCGTCTGTTTGGTAGGCACGGAAAGGTATTGAGAAATGTTTATCTTCCAAAGGAAAATGGTGAGACTTCGGAAGTGGACGTGATCTTTATTACTCAGAAAGGCATATTCGTCTTTGAAAGCAAAAACTATTCGGGCTGGATCTTTGGAGATGAGAAAAGTCAGTATTGGACAGCCATGCTGCCAAACAAAGAGAAAAACCAGTTTTATAATCCGATCAAGCAAAACAGGACGCATCTTAAGTGGATGAGAAGTTTTGTTGGTGAAGGAATACCGTTGTTTTCGATTGTCGTTTTTTCCGAACGTTGTGAGCTTAAGAAGGTTACTGTGAGTTCGGACGATGTGAAGGTCATTAAGAGAGAATACTTGTATGGCACTGTTAAAGAATTATGGAGAACCAATCCCGATGTTTTAACTAAAGATAAGATTGACGAGCTCCATATAAAACTTAAGAATCTAACTAAAGTGGACGAGGCCGTAAAGCTAGCTCATATAGAGAACATCGAAAAGAATTACAAGAACAACAATAAGACCCATCCGGTGAAGAGCAGTGATACCGGCAGTTACCTTCCCAAAAGCGAAGAAACCAGGTCATATGATTATTATAGCTCTCTGTGGGCAAAAAAGACTGAACCTGCAGAGCAGGTAAGACCTGAGAATAGTGGAGTTACCGAGGCTAAAAATGTATCTGGGAGCGCTCCGACTGCCGATGAAAATTTGATCTGCCCTAAATGTGGCAGCAAACTTGTTTTGAGGACTGCAAAGAAGGGAAATAATGCCGGAGGAAAGTTTTATGGATGCAGCGGTTTCCCACAATGCAGGTACATACAGAATATCGAGGTGTAATGAAATAATATCCCGGACGACAAAAAAGTGTACCTTTTACCAGCGATAGGAATACACACTATGAAAAGCTATACAGACCGGCAGAGAGTTCAGAAATGGATTCTCCGCCGGTCTTTTTGCCAGTGCGCCTTGACGAGTGTTAAACGGGAGTGCACTGGCAAAAAGGTGAAAAGCGCCGGTTTGCCAGTGCGCCTTGACGAGCGTTAAACGGGAGTGCATTGGCAAAAGGGGGAAAAGCGCCGGTTTGCCAGTGCGACTTGATGAGGGGAAAACGGGAATGCACTGGCAAAAAGGGAAAAAACGCCGATTTGCCAGTGTGACTTGATGAATGCAAAACGGTGATGCACTGGCAAAATGGGGAAAAACGACGATTTGCCAGTGCACCTTGATGAATGCAAAACGGTGATGCACTGGCAAAATGGGGAAAAACGATGATTTGCCAGTGTGACTTGACGAGTGTTAAACGGGAGTGCACTGGCAAAAAAGGAAAAAGCGACGATTTGCCAGTGCACCCATAAAAAACGGGCGAAGAGTGGCACTGGCAAAATGGGGAAAAACGACGATTTGCCAGTGCACCCATGAAAAAAGGGCGAAGAGTGACACTGGCAAAAAGGGGAAAAACGACGATTTGCCAGTGCACCCATGAAAAAAGGTCGAAGAGTGACACTGGCAAAAAGGGAAAAAACGACGATTTGCCAGTGCACCCGTGAAAAAAGGTCGAAGAGTGACACTGGCAAAACTGAGAAAAACAATAATTTGCCAGTAGATTTCGTTTCATTCTGTTGGAGGGCGCGCCGGCAAGGGCGGTTTGCCAACGTTTCCATTGGCAGTTACAGTAACCTTTTTCATTTCCTCCTTGACAACTTGTCCCGGAGGGTTTATAGTGTAGTTATGTAAACGCTTACATAACGATAAATAAAGGAACAAGCGTTGATCAAACAACCGTATTACGGAGGGAAAAACAATGACGATACTTGACAGCTCATACGCAAAAAAAACAGAAAGACCCATCAAGGTCATCCAGTTTGGTGAAGGCAATTTCCTTCGCGCCTTTGTGGACTATATGATCGACATCGCAAACGAGAAGGGCGAATTTGACGGCAATATCGCCATCGTTAAGCCTATCCAGTTCGGAAACCTGGACCGCTTCCATAAGCAGGACTGCAACTACACGGTTTCCCTGCGCGGCATCACGGACGGCGTTGCATCCGTGCAGAACCGCATAGTTACAAGCGTTGCTGACGCTGTGGCTGCAATAGAAGAGTATGACAGATACGCGGAGTATGCAAAACTCGACTCCCTTCGTTTCGTGGTTTCAAATACAACAGAGGCCGGCATCGTTTATGATGCGGACGACAAGTTCGACCTTTGCCCGCCCAATTCCTACCCCGGAAAGCTCTGCAAATTCTTATATGAGCGTTTCAAACACTTCAACGGCGACCTTTCAAAAGGCCTTGTAATGCTCCCTGTCGAGCTTATCGACGACAACGGCATCCACCTCAAAGAGTGCGTTTTGAAGCAGGTTGAGAACTGGGGCCTCGGCGAGGATTTCAAAAACTGGATCAACGAAGCCTGCATCTTCTGCTCAACCCTCGTAGACCGCATCGTTACAGGCTATCCGCGCGATGAGGACACAAAGCTCTGGGAAGAGTGGGGCTACAAGGATGAGCTTGTTGTTACCGGCGAGCCTTTCGCACTCTGGGTAATCGAGTGCCCGAAGGATATCAGCGGCGAGCTTCCGCTCGACAAGGCAGGCCTTCCCGTTATCTACACCGACAACCAGAAGCCTTACAAGCAGCGCAAAGTGCGCATCCTCAACGGCGCACACACTTCGACGATGCTTGCTTCCTACCTTTGCGGCAACGACATCGTTCTCCAGTCCATGGAGGACAAGACGGTTTACGGCTTCCTGCACTCCATCATTTACGATGAGATAATCCCGACACTTACACTTCCGAAGCAGGATCTGTGCGATTTTGCCGAGGCTGTTATAACAAGATTCAAGAACCCTTACGTAAAGCACCAGATCCTTTCGATCGCGCTCAACTCCGTTTCCAAGTGGGTTGCAAGGTGCTTCCCGAGTTTCCTCGGATACATCGAGAATGAGAAGAAGCTTCCGAAGAAGCTCACCTTCTCGCTTGCAGCGCTGATGGCGTTCTACAGCGCAACAGAGATGCGCGACGGCGTGCTCATCGGCCACAGGGACGGCGCTGAGTACGAGATCAAGGATGATGCGGCTGTGCTCGAGTTCTTCGCAGCAAACAGCAGCAAGTCCACCAAGGATTTCGTGACCGCTTTCCTTGGTTTTGAGAAGTATTTCGGACAGGATCTTAACAAGATCGAAGGCCTTAACGACCTTATGTGCGAATATCTTGATTCCATCAAGGCTGTCGGATGCCGAAAGACTATGGAAAAGTATTTTGCATAACGCGTGACTTGGAAGGCTCATATACCGCAGCCCCGGGCGGGGCAGGGAGGTACGGATGAAAACACTTAAGATCAATGAAGAAGATAATGTTGCTGTTGTTATCGATCCCGGTGAAAGCGGCATTACAGCCGGTCACAAGGTTGCTCTTACCGACATCAAAGCGGGAGAGAAGATCATAAAATACGGCAACTGCATAGGGACTGCTACGGAGGATATAAAGAAGGGCGACTGGGTGCACACGCACAACGTTAAGACCGCGCTTGAAGGCCAGAAGGACTATTCTTACGAGCCTGTGGCTGCTCCGACCTTTCCTAAACGTGAGCTTTTCTTTAACGGCTACAAACGCAAAAACGGCCGGGCAGGGATAAGGAACGACGTTTACATCATCCCTACTGTAGGATGTGTGGGAAAGATCGCGGAGAATATCGCAAAGAAGGCTTCCAGGTTTGTTACCTCGGACGAGATCGAGGTGATAGCCCTTTCGCATCCGTACGGCTGCTCGCAGCTTGGCGATGACCAGGACAACACAAGGCAGATCCTTGCGGACCTGATCCTGCATCCAAACGTAGGCGGCGTGCTGGTTTTGAGCCTTGGCTGTGAGAACAGCAACCTTTCGACCATCAAGCCTTTGCTTAAAGGGATGGACGAGGACCGTGTGAAGTTCCTTGTATGCCAGGAGTCTGAGGACGAGGTCGCAGACGGCGTAGAGATCGTCAAGGGCCTGATAAAGCTGGCAGAGAGCGAAAAGCGCGTAAAAGTGCCGGCAGATGAGCTGGTTGTAGGCTTAAAGTGCGGCGGCTCGGACGGCTTTTCCGGCATCACCGCAAACCCTACCGTGGGGCGCTTTTCAGACCTCCTTACAGCAGCAGGCGGAACGACGATCCTTACGGAAGTACCCGAAATGTTCGGCGCTGAGCACCTTCTGATGAACAGATGTGAAACAAAGGAGCTTTTCGACAAGACAGTTTCGCTTATAAACGATTTCAAAGACTATTTCATATCCCACGGGCAGGTTGTTTACGAAAACCCGTCTCCCGGCAACAAAGCGGGCGGGATAACCACCCTTGAGGACAAGTCCCTGGGGTGCACACAAAAGTCCGGAAAGAGCGCTGTTAAGGGCGTTTTGAAATATGGCGAGCGTGTGGAGACTAAAGGTCTCAACCTTCTTTCCGCACCCGGAAACGACCTTGTAGCCGCAACAGCACTTGCAGCAAGCGGCGCACAGCTTGTGCTCTTTACGACAGGACGCGGGACACCTTTTGCTTCACCGGTGCCTACACTCAAGATATCGAGCAATTCCGCACTGGCAGCGCACAAGAAAAACTGGATCGACTTTAACGCAGGCGTTGTCCTTGAAGGCATGACCCTCGAGGAAACGGGAGACCTGCTCCTTTCCCTGGTGCTTGAAGTTGCTTCCGGAAAGCGCGTGAAGAGCGAACTTGCCGGCCTGTACGATATGGCAGTGTTCAAAAACGGAGTGACTCTGTAGATCAATGAATTAAAAAGGCTTGCGGCAGTGCCTGCAAGCCTTTTGTTTTTGTCAGTCTATTTTTGATCCAGAGCGTTAAGCCTTTTGTAATACTGCTCATAGAAAGGGGTATTTGTGTCGTAGGGGGGTATGAAAAAGGCGTTCAGGAGCTTCATGGATATCCCGAGGATATATTCGGCGTTCGCGGCCTTCCTGCTTTCGCCGGAGGTTGCAGCCTGCATAGCGTCTTTCTGGCATTTTTCCGTAAGATCATGCCAGCTTTGTATATATCTTTCGTATTCTTCAAGATCGGGGATCCCGAGCCACTCACGGACTGTAACAGGTTTTGTTTTCCCGCAGCGGCACTGTCCCGTCTGCAGAAAGTAGTCGAATCCTGTCTCGTTGTACATCCTGCCAAGGGGGAAAAGCCTGCAAAAACCGGGCCTGTGCGCATGAATCCTGCAGCGTCCGCCGGAAAGGAGGATGCAGTCTTCTGTTTCTTTGGATTTTAAGAGGTAGGGCAGGGTTATGCCGTCCACAACGCGCAGTTCGAAGAGTTTTCCGTAACCGTCCCGGAAGGTGCAGCCCACGGCTGTT
>JAGDCQ010000086.1 GCA_017958465.1 Lachnospiraceae bacterium | reverse complement strand
GCGCCTTGGGACAAACGAAGACTTTAAGCGTGTGTGCGACGAGCTGCACGCAAACGGCATAAAGGTGGTGCTGGATGGCGTGTTTAACCATGTCGGACGAGGCTTCTTTGCTTTTCAGGATGTGCTTAAAAACCGTGAAAACTCGCCCTACAAGGACTGGTTTGCCCGCATCGCCTTCGACGGCAACTCAAACTACAACGACGGACTCTGGTACGAGGGCTGGGAAGGCAACTACGACCTTGTAAAGCTCAACCTCTGGAACGAAGATGTAGTGCAGCACATATTCCACGCGGTGGACGGCTGGATAGATGAATTCGGCATAGACGGGATCCGCCTGGACGTGGCCTACTGCCTGGACAAGGGGTTCCTTCGCCGCCTGCGCGAGCACACCGACAGCAGGAAAAACGATTTTTTCCTTGTTGGAGAGGTGCTTCACGGCGAGTACGGACGGATGCTTTCCGAGATGAACATCCACTCCGTTACCAATTACCAGTGCTACAAGGGGATCCATTCGGCCATCAACTCCTACAACCTTTTTGAGATAATACACTCGCTGCTCAGGCTTTTCGGGCCCGAGGACTGGACTGTGGCAAGGGGAGCGCACCTGCTGTCTTTTGCCGACAACCATGATGTTTCGCGTATTGCCTCTGTTATACAGAATCCGGCGCATCTGCCGCTGTGTTACGGAATTGTCTTTGGCATGCCCGGCATCCCCTGCGTTTACTACGGAAGCGAATGGGGCGCAAAGGCCGATAAATCCCAGGGTGACCCTGCCTTAAGGCCGTGCTTTGACCACCCGGAGTGGAACGAACTTACCGGCCTTATCGCAAAGCTCGCAGAGATAAAAAAGAACAGCAAAGCCCTGAACTACGGTGGTTTCAGGAGCCTGCTGCTGACTAACAGGCAATGTGTATTTGAAAGAAGCTGCGATGGGGAGAGAGTCCTTGTTGCCATAAACCTGGACGAAAACGAGTATACAGCGTATTTCGACGCAGGAGCGGCTTCCGCTACGGAGCTGATCACCGGGACAAAACACGAATTTGCGGGTGGGAGTCTTTTGCCGCCAAACAGCCTGAAATACTGGAGGATCGATTGACCCTCTTTACCGAATAAAGGGAATGCCGTATCCGGCATTCCCTTTGTTTTGTGCGATAAGCGAATACTCTTATTTGAACAGGGTCTTTAAGATGGACTTTAATTCAGAGAAAGATGTTCCGCGTACACTCCATTTTAATATGTTTTCCGCGATGAAATCGGAAAGGAAAGCAGTATATGAAACAGCCGACTGCTTAACTGTGGGCTCGATGATCTCGTGGATATCGTTTACCAGCTGGCTGTGGTAGTGCGAAAAATGCTTGAAGTAGTTGATCCCGGCTTCGGGATCCTTTATGATGCTCTCATTTGCCTTGCAGAAATCGGAGATACCGCTGTATACCTTTTCGAAAAGCTGGATGGCGGAGAGCTTCTTCTTTTCCTGTAAAGCTTTTATGCCTTCAATGGTATTGTCCCAGTCTTCCTGCATGCAAGCCATGATCAGATCGTCTTTAGAGTGGAAGTAGTTGTAGATGGTGCCGGGTGCGATGCCGCACTGCTTTGCAACATTACGCATGGAAAAGAGCGTATAGCCCTCTTTTGCAACTGTTTCGCGCGTCTGACGGATGAGTTCTTTACGTGCATTGTCGATAATCTTTGGCATTTTGATCCTCCTGTATTATTATATGAACACGTTCATCTTATAGAAGGAGTATAGCACGTTTTCTCAGATGAATCAATAAAAATAATTATAATAAATAAAACATTTACTCTAAACAAGTCGTTTTTAAATGGGGAAAAGGGGGAGGGAATAAAAATAGTTTGATAATCAAAAGACGAAAAACTTTGTCACAATAAACAATTGGAAATTTCAGGACTCGAAAAAACGTTTTTCTTTTGTGCAACTTGTATAATTTAAACCGCTTTCAGGCCTCGTTTTTATGTATGTTTATTATAAAAACGTTTTTATAATGTTGTCAAAACGTTTTTATCGTGTTAGGATGTGCGTGTCAAGGCGAGGTAC
Source organism: Lachnospiraceae bacterium (assembly GCA_017958465.1). Classification (GTDB taxonomy): domain Bacteria; phylum Bacillota; class Clostridia; order Lachnospirales; family Lachnospiraceae; genus SZUA-448. Next base: position 23,345 of record JAGDCQ010000086.1, on the reverse strand, counting down.
CAATACCTCGAAAAAAATCTCATAGTTTCGAAAAATCACAGGAGGATTTTTATGAGAAAGATTAAAAGAAGCTTGGGGTTGCTCTTAGTGCTTGCAATGATCATCGGTTCACTTGCAGCTTGCGGTAACACCTCAACAACCGCCCCCACACAGGGAGGCGCAACAAACACTCCCACACAGGGACAGACACAGCCCGGCGATCCTTCACCGACTCCCGTACCTGCTTACGAGACACTTGATAAAAACGTTACAGGTGATATCTCCATCATGGTATGGTCGGGCGACAGCGTTTACTATGCTGACCTCGGTCACATGAACATCGCTACAGAGGATCTTACCTCTCAGAACGTTGCAGCTGTTTACGCACTTGCAAAAGCATTCAATGAGAAGTATCCCAACGTTAAGATCAACCTTTACGCTAAGGCAGACGATCCTAACGCAAACGAAACATCCTGGTATCAGGAAATGGAAAACTTCAAGGCTGAACACGGCAAGTATCCCGATGTTTACGCATCCACAGACCTTGCAGGCGACGTTGCAAAGGGCCTTGTAGCAGACCTTTCCGTATTCAGCGACGATCCCGTTTACCAGAGCTTCAACAAGTCCATCATGGGCATCATGAACTACTATGGTTTCCAGGCAGGACTTCCTCAGTTCGTACAGCCTTGGGCAGTATGGGTAAACAAAGAACTTGCTGAGAACAACAACATCGACGTTCCGGATCCCAACTGGACCATCGACGAATACACAGAGTTCATGTCATCGGCTGACGGCAAGACATTCTGGGGCGAAGTTGGTCTTCCCAGATCCTTCATCGACACAGGCTGCGATGACATCGTTAAGTCAATGTACAACTACAAGGGTACAGGCGACAGAGTTAACTTCACATCCGACCAGGTTGCTAAGCTTTTAAGCTATGTTCCTACATGGGCTAAGCACACTATCTGGCAGGAATACGGCAAGGGCAATGTAGCTCAGGAAGTTATGGATGACGGCTGGTGGTGGGGATACCGCTTCTTCTGCCGCAACTACGCCCTTACTTACGAAGGCGATCCCTGGATGATGGGTGCAGCAGCCGCTCCCGGCGCTGACACAAACGTAGTTGAATCAGGAGATTGGGATATCTATCCTCGTCCTTCAACAGATTTCGTAGAGAACAACGTTGGTATCGTTGTAGACCCTATGGCTATACACAACTATGCAATGGATGATAACAATCCTGAGTGGAGCGATGCAGAGAAGGCACAGTTCAAGCTTGCTTACACATTCGGTTCATTCTGGTGCGGTTCAACAGAATCCTTCAAGGCAAGAGCCGAGCAGGAATTCAATGATAACGGTACATTAAAGAGCTGCCTCAACGACTCCTTCCCGCTTGTAACAGGCGAGCAGTTCGATGAGCAGATGAAGATCTGGTACTCCGTAGGTGTTCACGCACGCTACGCTGATAAGGACCTTATGCCCGGCTTCCAGTATGTTCTTAAACTCTGGGAGGAAGGCAAGATGTGGGATGTTTCCGACAAGTGCTATCCTTACTATGTAACAGAAGACGGCGCACAGAAGGCATGCCTCTATGAGTGGCTCAACTTCTATGATGCAAATGTTGCAGGTGTTGACGTAACAGACGCAGGCTGGCTTGATAACGTAAAGAGCCGTCTTGCTGACTGGAACACAACTATCAACAAGAGATTCACCGAGTCCGAGCAGAGCATCAAGGACGGTCTTAAGAAGTACTACGGTTTCACCGACAGCGACTTCACAAAATAATGAGTTTTAGTTCTTTAACTTGATTTATCCTCGAATATTGTAGGGACTGCGCATGCAGTCCCTATAATATCCCAATGAATAAAAACGTTTCGATACAAAAACGAGGCATCTTATGAAAAAGCGTATCATACTGACAATTATTATTTGCGCAATTCTGATAACCGGAGCAGTTTTCCTGTTTACCAGGAATACAGCGGAATATGTGGAAAAACCGGATGAGACTGATGTTGCATCCGCTATTGCTCTGCTTACGGGAAAGCTCGGTTCATCGGCAATGTACTGCGACTGGCTTGACACGCTCGGAAAAGACACAGAGTCTATGTACGGTGAGGGCAGTGTTGTTGCGGACCCTGCTTCCGTTACACGTGCAAACGGCAATGAAAGTCTTACCGCATATGATGAAAACGTTTCGATAGATTACAATGAATCCGTTTTTTACAAGGTTAATGTAGATAAAGCCGGACTCTATGTGATCAAACTCAAATACAAACCTACCGGCGCAACAATGTCCGACTTTGCCGTAAGCCTTTCGATCAACGGCAAACAGGATTATCACGAAATGAAGATCATAGCTCTTCCGCTCCTCTGGTCTGATGAGACAAAGAATTATGCGGTAGACAGCTACGGAGATGAAATGGCTCCCAGGCAGGTCAGATTTGATGACTTCCAGGAGAGATACTTCTTCAGCTCCACTTACGTATCCTCTATGCCGCTGCTTTTCAAACTTGAAGCCGGCGAAAACACACTCGAGCTTAAGAATGTGGCTGCAAACGGCCTTGGACTTGGCGAGCTCACTGTTGAGCGTCCGGCAGACAAGCCTGTTGCCTACAGCGAATACATAGCAGCCTACGGCGGGGCCGCAAAGCCCGGAAAGCTTATTTCCATCAACGCCATCGATTATACAAAAAAGAATTCAACACAGGCAATTTACGTTACAGAGGACGACACAGCAGTCGAGCCCTACGATGTAAGAAACAAGAGGCTTAACGGTATCAAATTTACCGAGGCCGGCACAGAGCTCTACTACGAGATAACAGTGGAAGAGTCCGGCCTGTACGCATTAAGCTTCCATTACACAAACGAAAAAGAAGAATATGATGCTTTTGAAAGCATTTATATAGACGGAAAGATCCCTTACGCAGAGCTTTGCAACTACGCTTTTGCTCCCACGGGGACCACATGGACAAACAAGACACTTGAAGATGAGAAGGGAAACCCCTACTACATCTACCTTGAGGCCGGAACCCACGAGCTCTGCCTTAAGGAGGAGCAGGAGAACGTGTACAGGGCATGGCGCTACGCAAGGCTCATCTCCGAGCATGTTTCCCAGTTCGCACTCGAGATCGGAAAGATCAAAGGTGCCGATAAGGACAAGTACCGTACCTGGAAAATGACAAAGTACATCCCGGAGATCCCGGATTACCTTGATGCATACTTAACCCTTATCACACACATAAGGTACCTCTCGCAGAACAACACCACCTTCGGTATAAACAGTGCGCTCCTTGCGGATATGGACAAGGCCCTGATCTTTATCAGGCAGGTAAGAAAGTATCCGGACGAGATAGCGCTCTACACCGAAAAGCTCACGGGACGTGACAACTCGATCCTGGTTGCGATGAGTAACTTCACCTCCGAGATCCTGAAGAGCAATTTCACACTGGACAGGATCTACCTCGGCGGGGAAAACACAAAGCTCCCGAAGGCTTCGGCATCTGCCGGCGGACGCCTTGTGAACGGCTTAAAGAAGCTGGTTCTCAGCTTCACACAGAACAAGTATTCCACAAAAGTAAAGGACGAGGATGTGCTTACCGTCTGGGTAAACAGAGCGGTAACCCACGTTGACCTCCTCCAGAAGATGGCTGACACGGAGTTCACTCCAAAGACCGGCATAAGGGTAAAGATAAGCATCATGCCCGACGCCAACAAGCTGACACTTGCAAGTGCAGCGGACGTTACTCCGGATATAGCACTCGGGCTTTCGTCGCACATGCCTTTCGACCTTGCAGCCCGTGACGCGCTTTACGACCTTACAAAGTTCGAGGACTTCTGGGAGGTTGCGGACAGGTTTGTTCCCGGCTCCTTTGTGCCGTATATCTTCAACGAAGGCATTTACGCACTTCCTGAGACCCTCAACTTCTACGCGCTTGCGTACAGGACAGATATTTTCTCTTCACTGGAGCTTACGCCTCCCGATACCTGGGAAGACGTTGTAAACCAGCTCCCGGAGCTGCAGAGATACGGTATGAACTTCTACCACAATATCTCCGCCGGCGTAGGTTACAAGTGGTTCTATCAGACAGTACCGCTTATCTACCAGCATAACGGCAAGCTTTACACCGAAGACGGACTTGCGACGGCTATCGACCGGCCGGAAGCAGTAGCGGGCGTTCAGGCCCTCGGAAACCTGTTCCTCGCGTACTCGCTTGACAAGCAGGTAAACTCCTTCTTCAACTCCTTCAGGTATTCGATCCTGCCTGTGGGCATCATCGATTCCAACGAGTATATCCTCTTAAAGAACGGTGCTCCGGAGCTTGAAGGACAGTGGGCCCTGGCAGACTTCCCGGGGACTGTGCAGGAAGACGGCTCCATCAGCCGCTGGTACGTTGCAAACGGCACAGGCGGTATCGTATTCAAGGAAACAAAACACGCAAACGAAGCATGGGCTTTCCTCAAATGGTGGACAGAAAAAGAAACACAGGTTAATTACACATACACATTACGATCCACTTACGGAAAAGAGTTCTTCTGGCTCTCCTCAAATGTTGAGGCCGTAAACGAAGCTCCCATCGATCAGGCCGACAAGGACGTGATCCTCGAATCCATCAAGTGGCTTCGCGATGTACCCCGTTCCATGGGCCAGTATCTTGTAGAACGCTCGCTCTCGGATATCTGGAACAAGATGATAAACGACGGTGTTTCCGCACAGGTCGTTATCGACGAACAAACGATCCCCATCAACCGCGAGATCAAGAAGAAAATGCAGGAGCTCGGGTACCTGGATGAAGAGGGCAATGTGACCATTCCCTACGTTATCCGTGATGTGGACTGGGTAGAAGAGCAGATAGAAAAAGCAAAGGGCGCAAAGTCAGCCACAAACTGACGCCCCGGAGGTAACGAGATGTCATTACAGAATCGAAAAAAATATAAAGCAAGCGTGCGCGACAGGCGTGAATCGCTGCATGCGGGACTGCTTCTGCTCCCGTACGGTCTGCTTTTCTCGATGTTCATCCTGATCCCTGTTGCGATCGCCATGGGCCTTAGCTTCACCTACTTTGATGTTATCAACAAGCCCACATTTACAGGGCTTATGAATTACATCTACCTGTTCACCCAGGATACGGTGTTCATGAAAAAGGTCCTCCCCAACACCTTCCTTTACGCTTTGATCGTAGGTCCGGGCGGATATGTGATCTCCTTCCTGATCGCATGGATGCTCTCCCAGATCCAGGCGATCCCGAGGACGGTGCTCTCGCTTGCGATCTACACTCCTTCAATGGTAGGCCAGGTATTCATCGGCGTCGTTTGGAAGACCATCTTCTCCGGCGACCAGCGCGGTATCATAAACAACATTCTCCTTGAGCTGAATGTTATCGATACACCGATCCAGTTCCTCCTCACAAAGGATTACTTCATGCAGATCATGATCCTCATTTCGCTCTGGTCCGCAATGGGTATCGGCTTCCTTGCCATGATATCCGGTATCCTGAACATCAACGAGGAGCTGTACGAAGCAGCCTACGTGGACGGTATGAAGAACCGTATCCAGGAGATCCTCTACATCACCATCCCGTCAATGAAGCCCCAGATGCTCTTTGGCGCGGTAATGGCGATAGTAAATGCCTTCAACATGGGTTGGATCGGCGTTACGCTTTCCGGCGCAAACCCCACACCGGAGTATGCCGGCCAGCTTATCACAAACCACATCGACGATTACGGCTTCATCCGTTACGAGATGGGCTACGCCGCAGCGATCTCGGTGGTACTGCTTATCATAGTTTACCTGTTCAACATTGTTGCACATAAATTCTTTGGTTCAAAAGACGAGTGATCGGGAGAAAAAACATGAAAAGAAGACGCAAAAAATCAAAATTCATGGGCGCAAAGATAAACCCGAAATACTTCTCTGCAAGCCAGATCAAGTTTTACGTGATACTCCTTCCCCTTGCGGCCTTTATGATAATCCCTGTCATTTATGTTATCAACCAGGCCTTTAAGCCGCTCGGAGAGCTGTTCGCCTTCCCGCCCACAATATTCGTAAAGAGCCCTACGATCAAGAACTTCAAGGATCTTTTCGAGCTGTCGAGCACCACAGGTATCCCGATGTCGCGTTACATCCTGAACTCGGCGCTCATCACGGTCCTCACGATCCTGCTCAACCTTGTGGTAACGATCCTTGGCGCCTACGTTTTTTCGAAAAAGAAGTTCAGGGCTAAGCCCGTACTCTTCGAGATAAACCAGCTTGCGCTGATGTTCGTCCCCACGGCGGTTGCGGTTCCCAGATACCTTGTTATCGTAAGGTCCGGGATGCTCGACACCTGGTGGGCACACGTCCTTCCGCTCGCAGCAATGCCTGTCGGCCTCTTCCTTGTAAAGCAGTTCACGGACCAGATCCCGGACGCGCTTATAGAGGCTGCGGTAATGGACGGCGCAAACGACCTTATGATAATCAGAAAGGTCATAATCCCACTGACAAGGCCCGCTCTTGCAACAAGTATCGTGCTTACGTTCCAGCAGGTTTGGGGCGCTGTAGAGGCTTCCAACAACTTCATCACGGACGACTCGATGCGAACCCTTGCCTTCTACCTTAACTCGCTGTCAACAAACAATACCATAGCGGCGGCGGGCATGCAGGCGGCGGCCAGCGTTATACTGTTCGTTCCGAACCTCATAATCTTTATAGTAATGCAATCGCAGGTCATGAACACCATGAGCCATTCCGGTATCAAGTAGGAGAACGCTATGCGAAAGATAAAAACCTTAATAAGTTTAATACTGGCTGTCTGCGTTCTTGCCCTTGGCCCGGTTCTTTCGGCAAAAGCGTCGGCTACCACTTATACTTACACACTGGAGATCAAATCCGGATCCTTCGAGTTTCCTCGTACGCAGGACGCTTACCTTCCGGACAAGACAGTGACCTCCCTTGGGCTTTCAAAGCCTTCCGACATCTTTATCACGCCTGATTTCATCATGTATATCTGTGATTCCGGCAACAACCGCATCCTCCTCTACGACATCAGGACAAACACTGAAGTCGGTGAGATAAAGGGTGCTCCGATGAAGACTCCCACGGGTGTTTTCGTGACGGAGGACGGTACGGTATATGTTGCGGACAAGGGTGCAAAGGCGGTGCTCAAATACGGCGCCGACCACGAGTTTATCGAGAAATTCGAACGTCCCACAGAGCCTTCGTTCTCGGATACAAACTTCGATCCCTTAAAGATCGCGGTCGATAACGCAGGAAATATGTATATCATAGGCGAAGGTGTTTACAACGGTATCATACAGCTCGCACCCACAGGCGAGTTCCTCGGCTACTTCGCGGTTAACACCACAAGGATCTCCTTCTCCCAGATGCTGCAGAAGATCCTCTTTACAAGGGATCAGCTCGAGAACCTCTCAATGACTGTTCCCACCACCTTCTCCAACATCTTCGTTGATAAGGACGGTATCGTTTATTCGACTAGTATGAGCGCGGATGAAAACTCGCTCAAAAAGCACAATACTTCCGGCGGGAATATGTTCAAAGGCGGTATCGTGGGCTGGAACGATATGACGGATGTTTTCGTTGATAAGAACGGGATCATCTACGCGTCCTCACAGCGCGGATACATTGAGGTCTACTCAAAGGACGGTGAATTCATCTTTGAGTTCGGTTCCTTCCTTACAGGAACGGATATTGCGGGCCTCTTCACTTCGCTACCCACAGTAGCCGTTGATCCTGACGGATATATATGGGCAGCGGACGGCGACAAGGGTTACCTTCAGTCCTTTAAGCCTACAGATTACGCCAAGATGATCTTCAGCGCCATGGATCTTTACGAATCCGGACGCTACGAGGAGTCGCTCTCGGCCTGGTCGGATGTTTTAAGGCTCAACCAGATGTCGGTGCTTGCGCACAACGGCGTAGGCAAGGCCCTCTTCCACGCACAGCGCTACAAGGAAAGCCTCGAGCACTTTGAAGTGGCAGAAAACAGGAACTACTTCTCGGAAGCTTTCTGGGAAGTAAGAAATGTCACCATCCAGAAAGCACTTCCCTGGGTATTCCTCGCCATCATCCTGTTCATCGTTATTTCGATAGTTGTCGGCAGGATAGACAAGAAGGGCGTTCTTAAGAGTAAACGTAAAGCGTTTACGGACAAGATCCTTGATATCCCGGTGCTTGGAGACGTCCTTTATATGTTCCGAGTGGCACGCCACCCGAACGACCGCTACTACGACATAAGAGTCGGAAATGTCCGCTATTTCGAGAAGAAAGCCGGCCTTGGCCACGGAAAGGCCACAGTTGTCGGAGCGACCATAATATACATCCTCTCCTTTATCGTTTACATGATCTACAGAACGGGGAAGGGCTTCATCTACCAGACAGTATCGGTAGAAGATATGGATATCGCAGGCACGGTTGCAGGTTTCTTCGTACTCATAGGATTGTTCATCATAAGCAACTGGCTTGTTACCTCGATCAACGACGGTGACGGCAACCTTAAGACCGTTTACATGCTTCCCGCCTACGCTTTTGCGCCTCTTATGATCGGAATGCTTGTGATAGTAGTCTTAAGCTATGCAATGACTTTCAACGAGAGCTTCATCCTTACAATCATCCTGATCGTAAGCATCATCTGGAGCGTCGTGAACCTCTTCTGCGGCTTAATGAACGTGCACGATTACACCTTCAAGGAAACGGTGAAGAGCATTGTGATGACCATCTTCTTCATGATAGTCGCAATGATCATCGCACTTATCCTTACCATCATGTTTGAACAGTTATTCAACTTTATTACTTCTGTCGGAAGGGAGCTGGTCCTGAATGTTCTCTAAAACAAAAACATCCGGAAAACGCATAATGACCCGTGTTTTTGCAATGGTGCTCATGGTTGCCATGTTCGTCGGGACCCTGCACGCGGGAGCGTATATCGACACAAACCGCGACACACGTCCGGATCCGGAGAAAGTAGAATACACACTTAAGGAATACAACAAATACGAGCTGCTCTACGAGACAGACACGGTTAAGTACCTTTACCGCGAGGACAGGGACATAATCGCCATCGTGGACAAGCGTTCGGGTTACACCTGGAAGACGGGTATCGACGTACCGTTCTCGAAGGAACTAAAGAACAACCTGAACAATGCTAAAACGCCGGAAGAGATCATAGAAGCTTCAGAGCCCAAGGAAAAGAGCCTGAACACTACTTACATCGGCATCGCAAACTCACTTGTGACGGTTGAATACAGTGAACTGGAGACCACCAAGTATCTTTCTTCGGCAGCAGAGACCGGTTCGGTATCGAAGCTGATGAAGGTTGAGGGCAGCGATAACAGGTGGCGCCTGGATGTGGACTTCCAGACCATCGACCTTCAGCTTTCCGTCTATATCACCTTCGGAGAGGACACCATCACCTATGATGTTCCCTTCGATGCACTTGGCGGAGAGGGCGTAAAGAAGCTTACAGCCGTGATACTTACTCCTTTCCTTGGAGCAAGCGGCGGCGAGGCTGAAATGTACGATCCCGAGCTTGGCGATTACGGCCCTGCCGGTCCCAAGTACAGGGTTCCCGGATACGTATTCGTACCGGACGGAAGCGGCGCACTTATCCGTTTCCAGGACAACAACGTAGCTTTTAACCCCTATATCGGCGATGTTTACGGCAGCGATCCTTCCACGAAAACCTACTATTACAGCGAGGTCTCGGACGCAGTTCCCGTTAAGTCCCCTGTAATGCCGGTATTCGGCATAGCCCACGGAAACAAGCAGGCAGCCTTCGTAGCCTGGGCAGACAAGGGCGCTGAATACATGGACATCATCGTTAACCCCGATGAGACCAAAAAAGTTAAATATACCTGGAGTTACCCGCGTTTCGAGTACAACACCACCTACTTCCAGGTTTACAACAATGCAGGCGCAGGGTACTTTACACTGATGGAGAACCCCAACGAGTTCGATATCTCCATGACCTACCGCTTCCTTTCGGGAGACGGCTCCACAGGTTTCGAAGCGGATTACGTTGGAATGGCGCTTGCCTACAGGGAACACCTTATCGACACCGGCGTTCTTACGGTGAAAGAAGCCGCAAAAGGCGATATTCCCATCAGGCTCGATTTCCTTATGTCGGACGTTAAAAAGAGCGTCATCGGTACAACCCAGGTGGTCGTCACTACATCAGATGATGTAAGGAACATCCTCGATGATCTTATGGAGCAGGGTATAACCAATATCAACTCCGGCCTCATCGGATGGCAGAAGAAGTCCGAAACCCTTGCAAAGCCCTGGGCTTACAAGTTCCTTTCAAGGATCGGTACAAAGGGCTCCTTTATAAGGCTGTTTGAGGATTTTGCAAAGAAGGGCGTGGATATTTCCTACTCCCGCGACTTTGTCAACATCAACAAAAAGATGTTAAGCTACTACACAAACTCTGCAAAGCACGTTAATACCTGGTATCTCCAGGTGGACAACTCAGTGCTCTTCCCGGAGAACGCACCCATCGAGTATACGGGTTATGCGCTTCCCACAAAGACAGCAGAGTGGATCGAAAAGCTGACCTCGAAGGTTTCGGGATACAGCGAATCCTTTACTGTTACAGGCGCGAGCAAGACTCTTGTCAGCACCTTCGACAGAACGGGCGTTATCACAAACCTTACCCAGGCAGCGGACGCCATCAGAGGATCACTTGAGAAGGCTTCCAAGGATATGAAGCTCAACCTCGAAACACCCAATATGTACCTTTGGGAGTATACGGACAGGTTCCTGCAGGCCCCCGTCGGTACATCACAGTATGTATTTGAAACAGACTCCGTACCTTTCCTCGAGATCGTCCTTAACGGGACAATGGAACTCTACGGACCATATTCGAACTTCTCGTTCTACACACAGAGCGACATCCTTCGAATGATCGATTACAATATATCGCCTTCCTTCATCTTCACGAAGGAGCCTTCCTACCTGCTGGCAGACACTGTTTCTTCGGATATGTACTCAACAGAGTATTCCCAGTACAGAGATCTTGCAAAGACTGTTTACGGCAAGGTAAACGAAGTCCTTTCACAGGTGAAAGGGTACGAGTGGACGGACCGCGAGGTACTTGAGAGCGGCGTCATCGTTAACACCTACGTAAAGAACGGCGAAACAAAAACAGTTATCATCAACTACACGGATTCCGCTGTGAACTGCATGAACACCACAGTTCCCGCACTGAGCGCAGTTGTCAGATGATCTGGCGGCAACCGGAAAAAAGGAGCACTCCATGAAAAGAAAAATGAAAACATGGAAACAAAGGCAGAACCGAAGCGGCTATCTCTTTATGCTGCCGTGGATAATAGGGTTTGCGGTCTTTACCGCTTTCCCCTTTGCGGCCACCATATACTTAAGCTTCACGAATGTAAGTTCCACGATCTTAGGTTTCGAGATAAGCTGGACAGGCCTTTCAAACTACATTACAGCGTTCTTTAAGAACGTAGAGTTTGTGCCGGCCCTCGGCGGATACCTGAAAATGGCTATCCCCTACACCTTTGTGGTTGTGGTCGTATCGTTCATAATCGCCTATGTTCTTGAGCATATTGTAAAGCTCAAAGGGTTTTTCAGAACGATCTACTTCCTGCCGGTCATCATCATGTCGGGCCCTGTAATGTCAAAGATCCTCGACACAAAGGTGAGCGATATGGAGCTTTTGACGGGGCATACCTACTCGGATATCTTCATCATCCAGATGATAGCAAGCTACTCGAGGAGCGCAGCTTCACTTGTTACCGACGTGTTCACGCAGCTTTCAACGATCCTCTGGTTCACCGGTATCCCGATAGTACTTTTTATCAACGGTCTGCAGAAGATCAATCCAAGCCTTTACGAAGCGGCTAAGATCGATTCCGCCAACGGCTGGCAGATACTCTGGAAGATAACACTTCCGATCATCCGGCCCACAGCGCTGATAATCACGGTCTTCACCATCGTACAGCTCGGAATGTTTGATATAAACCCCGTGCACTCGCTGATAGTCACATATATGGGCAACACCAGCGGCGGCCTTGGTTTTGCGGCCACCTACGCATGGATATACACACTTGTGGTTCTTGTCCTGATGGGGATCGCATTCCTCATCTTCAGAGAGCGCAAGACCAAAGTTAAGCACTATTAATCCCGGATACAAAGGGTTTTACACCTGAGGTAAGCTATGAAGAAGCATATTACAAAGAGAATGATAAGTGAGAAAACAATGAGGATCGTTTATTACGTGCTCCTTGTCTGTGTTAGCTTTGTCTTTCTCGAACCGATTTTCAGAATAATCTCAAAGACCTTTATGACACCTGAAGACGTTATAGACCCTGTTGTTGACTGGGTTCCGAGGAAGCTTTCCTTAAACAACCTGAAGGTTGCGGTAAAGGTCCTTAATCTTAGGCAGACGCTCACAAATTCAATAGTGTTCTCCGGTATCCTTGCCGCAGCCGAGACTTTCTGCGCAGCCATCACCGGTTTCGCCCTTTCAAGGTACGAATTTGCGGGCAAGAGGTTCTGGTACGTGATGATCCTGCTCTGCTTCATCGTTCCCACGACGGTCCTTATGATCCCGAGGCTGATGATGTTCGTGACAGTACAGGAATCCATCAAGTTCACATTGATCGGTACTCCGATCCCGCAGGTGCTGATGGCGGTGTTCGGCCAGGGTGTAAACTCCACGATACTGATCCTTATCTTCCAGAACTTCTTTAACCTTATCCCGAAGTCTCTGGACGAGGCAGCCATGATAGACGGCGCCGGCCCCTTCAGGGTTTTCATGCATATCGGTATCAGGCTTAGCTTAAGCACAGTGCTTGTGGTATTCCTCTTTGCCTTTGTATGGAACTGGAATGAGACTTATGTTACGGGAACACTGCTTCGAAGCGGTATGCAGCTCCTTCCTTCAAAGCTTTCGCTTTTCGACAGCGAATTTGAAGGAGTTGTATCCAGTACCGGCAGCGCCTTCAAGCTTAACGAAGCGTATAAGATGGCGGCCACCTTTATCTCCATAGCTCCGCTGCTCCTGCTGTACTCCTTTGTACAGAGGAAGTTCATCGAAGGTATTGAAAACACCGGTATCACCGGCGAATGATACACAAACGGTCACAGGAAGCTGTGCATCAAGGGAGAACGATATGAGAAGAAACAAGCTTATCGGTATTACAGCTGTTTGTCTGGCTCTTGCCATTGGCTTTACGGCCTGCGGTAAGACAGGAACAGGAACGGTTACGGAGACACCGTCTCCTTCACCCACTCAAGGAGGAAACAACGTGGACGACAGTAAATGGCACGTTGGAGGCCAGGTCTCCGACGCTTATGTGGATCCCGCTAAGGTAACGCAAGTGCCGGAGGATCAGATAAAGGCCAAGGGCTATGAATATGATCGCGATTCGCTCACTTACGAGCTTGTATGGGCGGATGAGTTTGACTACGAAGGGAAGCCCGATCCCACAAAGTGGGGGTACGACACCGGCGCAGGCGGCTGGGGAAACCATGAGCTCCAGAACTACACAAAGGGCGACAACGCCGAAGTTAAGGACGGAAAGCTCATCATCACCGCACGTAAAGAAAAGAGCGGAAACGCAGAATACACCTCCACTCGCCTTATCTCTAAGGGCAAGGGCGACTGGCTCTACGGAAAGATAGTAGTAAGGGCGAAGCTCCCTACAGGGCGCGGCACCTGGCCTGCCATCTGGATGCTCTCCACCGACTGGAAGTACGGCGGATGGCCTAAATCCGGGGAGATCGACATTATGGAGCACGTAGGTTACGACCAGGACAACATCCATTATTCGATCCACACGGAGTCCTACTACCATTCGATCGGGACCCAGAAGACCTTTACAAAGAGGATAGCCGGCGTGAGCGAGGAGTTCCACGATTACGCCATCGAGTGGCTCCCGGACAAGATCATCTTCTACACGGATGATGTGGAGATGTACACCTACCAGCCTACTAAATACAAGAGCACACCTACTTACAAGGAATGGCCTTTCGACAAGCCTTTCCACCTCCTTCTCAACCTTGCCGTAGGCGGCGACTGGGGCGGAGTTAAAGGTGTGGATGAAAATATATGGCCGCAGACAATGGAGATCGAATACGTAAGGGTCTACCAGAGTCCGCAGATCACGGCCATCACAAAATAAACAATCCTTTCAGGAGAAAAGACAGTGGACAATTACAGGGTTAATGACAGTGAATTTATAATCGAGGATTACGACCGCAAAGCGCCGTTTTCAAGCTTTTTGCCGGGCCTTACCGGGGAGGACGGGATCCCTATGTGGGCATTCTACACAAACCGCGGTCAGGCGCTCGCAAGCCTTGGTATCAACAGCAAATCCGAAGCAATCATGGAATTTAATCCTGCTTGTACGGAATACGAAAATACAGCTCTCAAAGGCTACAGGACCTTTGTAAAGGTAAACGGGACTGTTTATGAGCCTTTCAGATACCGTGGAGATGCAAAACGTACAATGACCGTCCGCAAGAACACACTCACTATCGAGGAAGTGTCAAAGGATTTCGGACTGAAGATGACAGTGGACTACTTCATCCTTCCCAAAGAGCCTGTTGGCGCAATGGCAAGGAGGGTGAAGCTTGAAAACATCAGCGGCGGGGAGCTTAAGATCGAGGCTCTTGACGGCGCGGCAAAGATCATCCCCAGAGGTATCAGCAACGGACAGTTCCAGGAGATGGCAAACCTCTTCAAGAGCTGGACGGATGTTAAGAACGGGGAAAACCTTGCCCCGGTCTTCGCTATGAGGGCTTCCACCGCGGATTCCGCACAGGTTGACGAGATAAAGGGCGGCTACTACTACGTTTGCACCATGAACGGCAAGCTTATGCCATTCATCTGCGATGCAGACCGGGTATTCGGCTACGACACTTCACTTTCCTATCCGGTGGCTTTTGAAGAAAGGTCCCTCAAGGATATCCCGGTAAACAAGCCTGTTGTTAACAAGGTACCATGTGCTTTCACACCCGTCTGCACGACACTTAAGGACAAGGCTGTCCTCACCTGGACTTCCTTCCTTGGGTTCACTCCCTCCGAGGACCTGCTCAACAGGGCCGCAAAGAGCTTCTGCTCCCAGGGTTTTGCTTCCGCAAAGCTTACGATGGCAAACGAGCTCGCAGAGGAGCTTACGGCAGATGTCCGCACAGATTCCGCTTATCCTGCTTTCAACAAATACGTAGAGCAGTGTTACCTTGACAACTTCCTGCGCGGAGGGTATCCCGTAACGGTTGGCGACGCAGTCCTCTACCTTTACAGCAGGAAGCACGGGGATCCGGAACGTGATTACAATTACTTTACCATAGACGGTGAATATTACTCCCAGGGCAACGGCAACTTCCGTGATGTTTGCCAGAACCGCAGGAACGATGTTTTCTTCTGCCCCGGCTTAAAGGACTACAATGTCCGCTACTTTGCAAGCCTTATCCAGCTCGACGGCTACAACCCGCTTGAGATCAGGCCTGCTACCTTTACTGTAAAGAAGGGAAAGCTTGACGAGGCAAAGAAGGTACTCTTTGAGGCTTGCGCAAGCCACGAAGCGGATGCCGTCCTTGAAGGAAAATTCAAGCCCGGCGCAGTATTCCGCGAGATATCAAAGAAAGGCCTTGAGCTTAAGGAAAACCCGAAAACAGTTGTTGAAAAGCTCCTTGCGCTCTGCGACGAGCACATAGAGGCAGGCGCCCTTGAAGGCTACTGGAGCGACCACTGGGATTACATCATGGATCTTGTAGATAACTACAAGGCCGTTTACCCCGACAAGATGGATGAGCTGCTCTCTGCCACAGGATACCGCTTCTACGACAGCGATATGCAGGTAAAAGAGAGAAAGCGCACTTATGTCCTGGACGGCGGCAGAGTATGGCAGTACGAGTCCATGGAACGTGTTGCCGCAAAGGCAAAGGAAGAAGGCTTTGTGCCCGGTGCAACAAACTGGAAGAGAAACAGCGACGGCAGCTTTGTGGAGGTAACACTCTTTGCCAAACTGTTCGTACTGGCACTTGTAAAGTTTGCAACCATCGACTCCTACGGAATGGGTGTCGAGATGGAGGGCGGAAAGCCCGGCTGGAATGATGCAATGAACGGCCTTCCCGCCATGTTTGCGGGCTCTATGCCCGAGACCTTCGAGCTTAAGAGGCTCCTGGAATTCCTGGTGGGATACTCAAAGGAGCAGGATGTTGTTGTACCTGCGGAGGTTGCTTCCTTCTTTGAGACAGTTGCAAAGCTCGTTGAAAAGTATCCGCTCCCGCTTGACTTAAAGACAGAGCTTTCGGGCAACGAAGGCAACTGGGACTTCGAGTACTGGAATGCCGTTGCTACAGCAAGAGAGGACTACCGTAAGAAGATATACAAGCCCCTTGGCGGAAATATGACAGCCGTATCCGGCAAACGTATCCTCAAATTCCTTAAGGCTGCGCTCCTTCGCGTGGATTCGGGTATCGAGAAGGCAAAAGAGCTCTCGGAAGGCGGGATCCCCACATACTTTACCTACGAGCCCACCTCCTACGAGATATTAGACACCTGCGACGAAAGAGGCCGCAAGAACGTAAAGATCAACGGTTTCAGGGCCTTAACCTTACCACAGTTCCTTGAAGGACCTGCAAGATACCTTGCAGCGGGTGCGGAAGATGCCGCAAAGGTGCACAAGAACGTGCTTGCCGGCGGCCTTTACGATAAAAAACTTAAGATGTTCAAGACAAGCGAATCCATAGAGCACCTGTCACTTTCCTACGGCAGGGTAAGAGCCTTTACACCCGGATGGCTTGAAAGAGAGAGCATCTTCCTCCACATGGAGTACAAATACCTCTATGCGCTGCTTAAGAACGGTCTTTATGACGAGTTCTACAAAGCTATCAAAACAGCAATGATCCCCTTCATGGATCCTGAGGTTTACGGAAGAAGCACTCTTGAGAATTCATCGTTCATCGCTTCCAGTGCAAACCCCGACGAGAGAGTACACGGAAGAGGCTTTGTGGCAAGGCTTTCGGGCTCTACGGTGGAGCTTATCAGCATGTGGATCAATATGTTCCTCGGAGAAAGAGCGTTCTACACCGAGGACGGCGAACTTAAGCTCACACTTGCACCTGCTCTTCCTTCGGATTTCTTTGCCGAGAACGGCACTGCGGCCTGGACCTTTATGGGGCAGACGAGAGTTGTTTACCACAACAAAGAGCGCAGGAGCACTTACGGCAAGAACGCCGCAAAGGTAGTTTCCATGAAGCTTTTGACCACCCAGGGCGAAACTGTTGAAGTCAAGGGCGACACCATCGGCGGAGAGCTGGCAAAGGACCTGAGAAACGGCAGATTTGTCAGGATCGACGCCAAGATGAAATGATCCTGAAAAGTACTAAGATTTTGATCAATACGTATTATTGGAGATAAGTTATGAAATATTGGCCTACAGATAAGGCGATCTGTTATTCGGGATACAGACAGAATCAGTCTCCGTTAACCGGGATATGTCCCGGTTACGGAGAAGTAGAAGAGGATTTGAGGCTTCTTGTGCAGGACGGTTTTAAGTATATCCGTATGTACGAGCCAAACTCACATGCGCGCACTGCTCTCCGTGTGATCCGCGACAACAAGCTTCCCCTCAGGGTCATGCTGGGGATCGATCCGAAGCGTGAGTTCAACAATATAGGGTGCCCGTGGGTAACGGAAACACTTAACGCCTCAAGACTTCAGAAAAATGCGGCGTACAATGACAGGATGCTCAAAAACCTGATCACCCTGGCAAACGAGTACGAAAAAGAGATCATGTGTGTCTCGGTAGGTAATGAGAACAGGCCCAACTGGGGCTCGGATCTTGTTACGGCAGACAGACTGGTGGAGTTTGCAAAGAAGCTCAAAAGCAGCTGCAAGCAGCCTGTAACCTACAACGAGGGAACGCACGAATGGCTTAGCCTGGAAAAGCTGGTGGAGGTCATCGACATCATATCGATCCACAGTTATCCGCTCTGGAACGGCGTTGCCGTTGAGAAGGCTCTGGAGATGAACCAGAGCGATTACAAGCTCATAACCGAAAGATACCCGGATAAAGAGGTGATCTTTACTGAGTGCGGCTGGGCAACCATGAGCAACAACAAGGGCATGAGCAGTGCCCAGGCCAATGAAGAGTATCAGGTGAAATATATTGAAAGCCTGTGGAAATGGGCCGAAGAGGAGGATATCCAGGTGTTCCTTTTTGAGGCTTTCGACGAGCCCTGGAAGGGAAGCGACGACCAGTCGGAACCTGAGAAACACTGGGGGATATATAACGTAGACAGAACTAAAAAGAGTGCGTGGGTTAATACAAAAGACTGACGGGAGCCTGTACGGAAGGTGTATAGGTGGTCTTTGTGTGATCGGAGGATAAAGAAATGGTAACTATTAAGGATGTCGCCAGGGAATCGGGATGCGCGATCTCAACAGTATCAAACGTATTGAACAACGTTGGAAATGTTGCGCCCGAGACCACAAAGCGGGTGCTGGATACTGTAGAGCGGTTAAAATACGTTCCGAACGTTAACGCCAAGTATCTGAAAACGAATAAGAAAAACACCATCGGACTCTTTGTTTCCAGTGTCCAGGGTGATTTCTACAGGCAGCTTGTACAGGCTGTCCATATTCAGTGCAAGATAAACGGCTATATCCTGAATATTTACGTAAGCAATGAGAACACCAGCGAAGAGATCTACGGAATGGTGCTCAGCTCCGGTGTGGAGGGCGCGATCATCATGAATGACGGCCTGAGCGACAATTATATCGACAGGCTTGAACGTCTGAACATGCCCATCGTATTTATAGACAGGAATTACAGATCCGAAAAGGTTTCAAGCATCACCATCGACAACGGCTACGGTGTGGCGCAGGGGGTAGAATACCTGATAAAGCTGGGCCACAGGCGGATCGGCTATTTTCACGGAGTCAACAACTTTGATGAAAAGGCCCGTTTTGAGGCTTTTAAGGCCACAATGAACAGACACGGCCTGGCTGTTGAAGAACAGTTCATGCTGAACGGTTACTTTGAAGAGGCCGTTGCCTACAGCGAGATGTATAAGCTCCTGATGAGGGGCGGCGAGCTTCCGGACGCATTCTTCTGCGCAAACGACGAAATGGCGCAGGGCTGTATAAGAGCCATGACGGCTATGGGTGTCCAGGTGCCGGACCAGGTAAGTGTTGTTGGCTTCGACGACTCGCTGCTTGCGCCGTTTTACAGGCCCGCTCTTACAACAGTCCATTCACCTGTTGTGGAGCTCGGGAGCAAGAGCGCAACAGAGGTTATAAGGCTTGTAAGGCATGAGGGCGAGGACTTCGGCATCAGTATCAAGCTCAAGCCGTCGCTTGTAATGAGGGATTCCTGCAAACTGGCTTCGGATTGAAACCAGACTCTGACCTGAAAACCGGACACAGATGGAGACGATATGTATAAGTTTATTGATAATTGCGGAACATTTGAACTGAAAAATGCAGGTGCGAACTCGTACCTGTATTTTCCCATATGTAATGAAGCGGGGATAATGGGATCTCTCACGCCGTCCCTTGGCGGGGACCTTATGCTGGATCAGAACCACTTTATCCTCCAGCCTGCGAGCGTTGAGGACCTTCACAACTATAAGTCAAAAAGGAATTTCTGGCTTCGCTTTGAAGATGGCACTCTTCGTTCCGCCACAGGTTCTTCCGTGTGGCAGAAGGCGGATGGCACAAACAGCGTTACAGTCAGGGCGGGACTCCTCTGGCATGAGATCGAAACAGAGATCGTAAACGGGAACGACAGGATCGAGGCCCGTGTGCTGAACTTTGCTCCCGCTGAGGACGTTACCTGCGAGATAATGCGTGTGAGCCTTGTTAATACCGGTGAAGGCTGCATTTCTTTTGATCCTGTTGCTGTGGTGCCGCTTTACGGGCGTTCGGCCACAAATCTCAGGGATCACAGGCACGTAACAAGCCTCCTTCACAGGATAAAGACGGTAGAATACGGTGTTACGGTCACTCCGACCCTCAGCTTTGACGAGCGCGGGCATTTGAAAAACACCACTGAATACCTGGTTGCCGGGTGCGACAGGACAGGCGCTGCTCCAAAGGCTTTTTACCCAACAGTAATGTCTGTTATCGGGGAAGGCGGAGACTTCGAGCTTCCCCTTGGCCTCAAGGAAGCAAAGGGAGTAGGTCCCGGAGCAGCCTTTGAAGGTGTGGAGGCTGTGGGCGGCCTTGAATTTGACAGGGTATCGCTTAAACCCGGCGAATCCGCGGAATACATAATCTTCATCGGAGCAAGAGATGTCAACGATATAACCGGCTCCGCAGAAGACCTTATGAAGCGTTTCGGGTCCTCTGAAGCAGTGGAAAGAGCGCTTGAAAACAATAAGAAATACTGGATCGCAAAGGCCAAAGCAGGCCTGAACGCCTGCAGCGGAGCAGAAAAGGCTGTGGCACGGGCAGTGGGCATAACCGAGGAATATGCGAAAAACTACCTCCTCTGGGTTTCCGTTGAGCCTGTCTTAAGGCGTATCTTCGGGTGCTCGTTCCTTCCGTATCACGATTACGGCAAGGGCGGCCGCGGCTGGCGTGATCTTTGGCAGGACTGCCTTGCGCTGATGCTTGGCGACCCGTCCTCAGTGCGCGATCTCCTTATAAACAACTTTGCGGGAGTCCGTGCGGATGGCACAAACGCAACGATAATTGGCAGCAAGCCCGGTGAGTTCATCGCCGACAGAAACGGGATCGCGAGAGTCTGGATGGATCATGGTGTCTGGACCTGGATCACTATGAAACTGTACATGGAGCTTTCAGGCGACAGCTCTGTCCTGGATACAGAACAGTATTATTTCAAGGACAGGCTCTGCATGCGCGCAAAGAGTGCTGATGAGCGGTCCGGCGAGGTGGCATTCGGTGTCAGCCCTACGCTCCTTCTTACACGCGAAGGTAAACCATACAGGGGAAGCCTTTTTGAGCATATGCTGCTTATGCATATAACGGTGGCGCTGGACGTGGGAGAGCACGGAAATATGCTCCTTCGCGGTGCAGACTGGAACGACGCGCTGGATATGGCAGACAAAAAGGGTGAAAGCGTAGCTTTTACCGCCGCATACGCAGGAAACCTCCGCGAAATGGCGCAATTTCTTGAAGACAGGGGCGGAAGTGTTGAGATATTAAAAGAGCTCGCAGGACTTGCTAAAGACCTTTGCGGTATCTGCAGCGACGCAGGCCTTACGGCCTTTGAGGCTGCCGCACGGAAGCGCGAACTTCTTGAGGAATACTGCAGGTCCGTAAGCCATGATGTTTCGGGCGAAAAGACAGTGGTAGACGCAAAGGACCTTGCAGCCACATTGAGGGCTATCTCAGATTCTGTTGCGGAGCATATCAGAAAGAACGAGATCCTTGTGGATAACGGTTTTAAGTGGATAAACGGCTACTATGATAATGACGGAAAGCCTGTGGAGAGTATAAAGGACGGCAGGATCATGCTTACGGGAGCTGTTTTTGCCATAATGTCAGGCGTAGCACAGGACAGCGATATCAAAGATATGGTAAAGACTGCGGACAAATACCTGTTCTGCGAGGCTTCGGGCGGTTACAGGCTTAACACCCGCTTTGAAGATGAGGAAAAGTATGCTCACAAGCTGGGCAGGATGTTCGGTTTTGCCTACGGAACAAAGGAAAACGGCGCTGTATTCTGCCACATGGCTGTGATGTATGCTTATTCCCTGCTTTCTAGAGGGTTTAAGGATGAGGCGCTTAAGGTTGTAAGCGCGCTTATATCCGCAAGCCTTGATTTTGACAGATCACATATCTACCCCGGTATCCCGGAGTATTTTGATAACAACGGACGCGGCATGTATCCTTATCTTACAGGAGCGGCAAGCTGGATGCTGCTGTTGATGTACAGGCTTGCAAAAAGTTGAACTGATACAAGATTAGACGCTATGGAGGGCGGTCGAGACTATGAAAGCTTATATAACGGATGATTCAAAAAAGATGTACTGGCAGGAGTGTGAGCCCTTTGAATCGGGCGAAAACGCCATGAGGACAGTGCGGATCTACAGAGACTGCAAATATCAGACTGTTCGCGGGTTCGGAGGCGCATTTACCCAAAGCAGCGGCTATAACCTTTCGAAAATGCCAAAAGACAAACAGACACGCTTTATCCGGGACTATTTTTCTAAGGAAGGCCTGAATTATAACCTTGGCCGCGTGCACATCAACAGCTGCGACTTTTCCCTCGGAAACTATGCATATCTGAATGATGCAACGGAACCGCTGAGCAATTTCGACATCTCTATAGACGAAAAGTATATAATCCCTATGCTCAGAGAGGCAGGGGAGTACGGAGAGATAGAGCTTCTGGCTTCGCCCTGGAGCCCGCCTGCGTATATGAAGACAAATAACGAGATGAACCATGGCGGGAAGCTTAAACGCGAGTTTTACGGCGACTGGGCGGCATATATGGTGAAGTTTGTACAGGAGTTCAAGAAACGTGGGGCGAATATCACAATGATCACCGTCCAGAACGAGCCTGCGGCTGTGCAGACCTGGGATTCCTGCATATATGAGGCTGAAGAAGAGGGATTGTTTGCGGCTTCTTTCCTGGGGCCAGCGCTTGAAGCGGCAGGGCTTTCGGATGTCAAGGTTTTTGTATGGGATCACAATAAGGAGATCCTTTACGACCGTGCAGTCGGTGCCATGAGTGTTCCGGGGGCACATAAATATATCGGTGGCTTTGCATTCCACTGGTATACAGGAGACCATTTTGATGCTGTAAAGCTGACCGGCGAGCGTTTCCCCGACAAAGAGCTGCTATTCACCGAAGGGTGCGTGGAGTACAGCCGTTTTGCGGATTCAAATGAGACGAGAAAAGCTGAGATGTACGCTCATGATATGATGGGAAATCTGAATGCGGGGGCAACCGGTATCATTGACTGGAACCTGCTTTTGGACGCAAAGGGCGGGCCAAACCACGTTGGAAACTTCTGTGCCGCACCTGTTATGTGCAACGAGGATTTCTCTGATTATGAGAAACGTCTGAGCTATTACTACATCGGGCATTTTTCAAGGTTTGTACAAAAAGGTGCGAAACGCCTGGCTACGTCGAAGTTCTGCGCAGAAATCGAAGCTGCTGCTTTTGAAAACCCGGACGGAACCACTGCTGTGATCCTGCTAAACCGTACGGAAAGCGACATCTGGTTTGCACTTTCTGACGGAAAAAACTCGAATTATATCACACTACCAGCCCACAGTATCATGACGGTCATAATGTAAAATGTTTTTTTGGAATATGACAGAGGTGTCGGTTCGAATGCCGACACCTCTGTCATATTATATAATTATTTTATGAGGGTGATTATTTTTATTGCTCGAAATGCAAAAAACGATTTTGTATAATTG
>JAGDCQ010000085.1 GCA_017958465.1 Lachnospiraceae bacterium | reverse complement strand
TGATCCACGAGATGCCGTTTGAAAACGACGGCTCCATTACATGGGATCTGATGACTGAAAGGATCAATTCCGACCTCGCCAACATCCTCGGCAACCTTGTAAACCGCACAGTTTCTATGTTCAATAAGTACTTTGACGGTGTTGTATGCGATAAAGGTGCCGCAGAGCCTATTGATGCGGATCTTAAGTTTGTTGTCACCGGGACCTGTGAAAAGGTTTCCGAGAAGATGCAGAAACTCCGCGTTGCGGACGCTGTAACCGAGGTTTTTGCGCTGTTCAAGCGCTGCAACAAATATATCGACGAAACTATGCCCTGGACGCTTGCAAAGAACGAGTCCGACAAGGACCGTCTTGCAACAGTCCTTTATAACCTTGTTGAGTCCATCAGCATTGGTGCTGCGCTCCTTGCGCCCTTCCTGCCCTCAACAAGTGACAAGATCGCAAGCCAGCTCAATTGTGAGCTCCGCTCCTTTGATACTCTCGAGGAGTTTGGCCTTTACAAGAGCGGTACAAAGGTTACATCCGAGCCCGAACAGCTCTTTGCAAGGATCGATCCTAAGGCTGTCCTTGAAGAGGCAGAGAGGATCAAGGCTATCCAGCAGGCAGAATATGAGGCTGAGTTTGGAAAGCCGGAAGCTGCCGAAGAGAAAAAAGACGAAGCAGAGATCACCGTTGAATTAAAACCGGAGATCACCTATGACGATTTTGCAAAGCTGCAGTTTGCTGTAGGCGAGATCGTTAAATGCGAGGAAGTGCCTAAGTCCAAGAAGCTCCTTTGCTCCCAGGTAAAGATCGGCAACCTTACAAAGCAGATAGTTTCCGGGATCAAGAGCTCCTACTCCGCAAGTGAGATGGTCGGAAAGAAAGTAATGGTCCTCCTGAACCTCAAACCCGCTACTCTTGCAGGTATCGTTTCAGAAGGCATGCTCCTCTGCGCAGAGGACGCAGACGGCAAGCTCGCGCTTGTTTCTCCCGAAAAGGATATGCCCTCCGGCTCAGAGATCTGCTGATCTTCAGTTAATAAAAAAAGCAGTACGGCACTTATGTGCTGTACTGCCGATTTTATGGGATAAAAAAAAGTCCTAACCCAGCTTTCGCCGAACTAAGACTTCCGCGTGCGTCTTCAGGGGCTCGAACCCTGGACACCCTGATTAAGAGTCAGGTGCTCTACCAGCTGAGCTAAAGACGCGTCCTTTTCAAAACGCAAGTGTTATTATATATCATGTTTTTGAAAAATGCAAGTGGTTTTTAAAATTTTTTTTAAAATATTTTTTCGAGGTCAACTATGAAAAAGTTCAAGCTTTTTGGCCGCTTTAAGAATAATCTGCACGGATTGAAAGAAAAAAAGAAGACCCCCTACGACAACTCTCCGGTTAAGATCGGCTTCTCTGTCGCTTCCGACGATATGAACAACGACAATGCATCCGATCTTAAGGACGATCTTCCGGAAGGTATCGAGCTCGAGCAGAAGGACCATATCCGTTCCGCTGAAGATGATGTCTTCGAATCCCTTAACGGTTCTGCCCACAGGGAGGCCTTTAAGTTTACTCCAAACAGCAAATATACTACTATCCTGCTTTATGCGATCTTCTTTGTACTTATAGCTTCTTTTATCGTAATAGGCATAAACAAGGGTACCATCCTTGGCTCCATTGTGTTCTTCTTCAAGACCGCTTCACCCTTCCTTGTGGCTTTGTTTGTTGCACTTGTACTTGAAAGGCCGGTCTCCTTTATCGAAGAAAAACTGTGGGGCAGAGTATTCAGGAAAAAGCCGCGTAAAGGCCTTAGACGCGCCCTCGCCATCCTGCTCACATATCTGATCTTTTTCGGATTGGTTTTCATATTGTTCCGGTTTGTCATCCCGCAATTGGCACAGAGCTTTATGGACCTGTCAAACAGGAGTGAGGAATACGTAAGGCAGCTGCTGGATTTCGTAAGCGAGGTAGAAAGGCGTGTTCCCGGGCTTGAGCTTGGCGATATAGAAAAAACCATTATCGACCAGTCCCACAACATTATGGCTTTCGTGGGAACCCAGATCGCACCCAGGCTTTTAAGGATCGCTACACAAACTGCAAAGACTGTGTTCAGCGTCATCATCTCGGTCATTGTTTCAGTTTATATCCTTTATGACAAACGAAACCTTAAGGTGTCCGCTCTCCGCGCAGTTTACACCATCCTTCCCATTTCGAAGGCTACAAGCCTTTCAAAGACCGTCACCGAGTGCGTATCCATTTTCACAAATTTCGTTTTCGGTAAGACCCTCGATTCACTCATCATCGGTATGATCTCCTTCATAGTGCTGAGCATCGGACGTTTCCCTTATGCAGTGCTTGTTTCCGTGATCATCGGTGTAACAAATATGATCCCTTACTTTGGTCCCTTCATCGGAGCTGTTCCCGGCGGTATCATCTACCTCTGCATCAACCCGAAGCTGTGCCTTGCCTTCCTGATAATCGTTCTGATCATCCAGCAGTGCGACGGCCTTGTTATCGGACCTAAGATCCTCGGTGATTCCACCGGTCTGTCGCCTTTGTGGGTCATCATCGGTACTACCGTGGGCGGCGCATACGGCAGCGTCCTCGGTATGTTCCTTGGTGTTCCGACAACTGCGGTTATCTCCTTCCTCCTTGGGAGGCTGATAAACAATATCCTGGAGAAGAAAAAGATAGATATTTCCTAGCTTTTACGCCTAAAAAACTAAGGACGGTTTCCCTTTCGGGTTACCGTCCTTTTTTGTTTCTTTCAATTGCTTTTTAGCTTAGTATCCGTTGTCACTTACCCGAGAAGTAGTCGTCAACACCGTTGCAAATGCCCATCACAAGCGAATCCCTGTATATGAACTTCATCAGCTTGTCTACTTCCTCCTGGCAGGAGATAAAGCCTATATCGATGACCACAGCCGGGATCATGGTGTCGTTCAGCACCGTATATTGCGAAGAAGACTTGATCCCTCGGTTTTTCGCGCCGCAGGAGTTGATCAGCGGAGTGATGAGGGAAGCCGCAAGATCCTGTGAATCCGTTCGTCCCTTCCCGTAAAGGATATCAATCCCGTTTACGGTCTTATCGTCGGTATAGCTGTTCATCCTGATACTGATGAACAGATCCGCCTCGGATTCGTTTGCTTTTCTGGCCCTGTCTGCCTCTGCCATGGCTACGTCATCCGTTCGTGTCATGATGCACAGGTACCCGCGCAGCTCCAGGCGTTCCTTCAAAAGCTTTGCGATCTCCAGGTTCAGATCCTTCTCGTAAACTGTTCCGTCAGGGCTCTTTTTAGGGGTTTGCTCTTTTCCTCCGCGGCCTGCGTCTATAACTATAACGCCCGGCGCAGGTGTTGGTGTCGGAAGGGGTGTGGGAGTAGGCTCCGGCGTCGGCGTAGGCATTGGCGTTGCCGTAGGTGTCGGCGTTGGATCGATCCCGAGAAACTTTCTTATCTGGTCTGCGGATTTTGGATTCAAAGCCCACATAATTACCAGACTGAAAACAAGGAAAATGAGGATAAGCACAAGTATCCAAAGCGTTGTTCTCAGATACTTTCTGTTACGCTTGAATTTATTGCTGAATTGTGTCATCCGTCCCCTCCCTTCCGGAAACTTTGCTTTGTTTCGATCGTTACTTTACTTAAAAGTTGATATTAAGGTTCTTAAAGATGTCCCCAAGGCTTGTGGTTGCTTTCTTGCCGGACCTGTACTCCGTAGGAGCCTTTTCGGTATCGAGAGTTTCGGGCTTAACATCCTCGTCACTTGCAGCCTTGATACTAAGGTTAAGCTTGCCGTCTTTTACGCTCATGAGCTTAACTTTTACTTCATCGCCCACTTTAAGGACTTCCGAAGGAGTCTTGATCCTCTTTTGAGCGATCTGTGAAACGTGTACAAGACCGGAGATTCCGTTGCCGATATTAACAAAGGCGCCAAAATCCATAAGTTTTTCAACTTTACCGGTAACGATCGTTCCGATGGGAAGGTTGTTGATCTCGCGCTCGCGCTCCTTGCTCTTTTCCTCTTTAAGGACTTCCTTTGCGGAAAGAACAAGCTTCTTTGCTGCTTCATCAACTGTGATCACAACTACCTGAAGCTCTTTTCCCTCGAACTCCTCAAGGTTTTCAACGAAGGAAAGAGAAAGCTGGGAAGCCGGGATGAAAGCGCGGACACCGCAAAGATATGTGATGCAGCCGCCCTTTACAGCCTTAGCGACCTTTATGGTCTCGATCTTTTTCTCATCCTTGATCTTTTTAAGTTCTTCCCATGCAAGCTTGTCAGCTGCTTTCTTTACGGAAAGAAGTAGGTTTCCTTCTTTGTTTTCCTTAAGGACAATGGCAGTGAGCTGGTCCCCGACTTTAACATCAGTCTTGAGCGAGAAGGCAGGGTTATTGCTCATTTCGTCTGCTTTGATTATACCCTCGGCGTAGGAACCAAGGTCTATAACAACTTCTGTCTCATTTACGCCGATGACAGGGCCTGTCACAACATCGCCTTCAGCATATTTGTGGAAGGACTTATTGATCTCATCCTTGAACTCATCCATTGAAGGAACAGGTTCAGCTGCTGTTTCAGCGGGAGCCTCAGCTGCTGTGTTTTCAGCTGCCTTGGAAACTGTTTCTGTTTCATTTGTTACATTCTTTTCTAAATCTTCCATTTTCTCCTCCATGCTCATCCAATTGAATCCTGGATAAATGTTGTAAGTTCTTTTGTCAGGTCCTTTTCATCCCCCGGTTTGAACCCGGAATTTGATGGCGCTGTACGTATCTTAAGAACAGGGCGTGTAGGCAGGCCTTTGTTCTGCCTTATCACGATCGCGGTCTCTCCTTCGTTTGTCCTCACTATAGTGCCTATAGGGTAGGCTGCCACAGAATCCACAAAGCTCTGGACCACTTTGAAATCAAACTTGATCCCAGCCTGGCTGATCAGGTAATCCATTGTTTCGTTTACCTTGCGCCTCTTTGTGTAGATCCCGTATACCATATTGTCGAACTCATCACAGAGAGCTACGATCTTAGTTTCAAGCGACATCCTGTCGGATGTCAGGTGGAAGGGGTATCCCGACCCGTCCACACGTTCATGGTGCCCTATTATCACTTCTTTGGCTGCGGATGAGAGCCAGTTTTCATGCTCCACAACCGAGTAGCCATATATCACATGACGTTTTATCTCTTTTTCAGTTGCTTCGTCCACTGTGTCCCTGTCGATCTTGGACATATCCACCGGCACGTAAACCAGGCCGATGTCATGCAGCAAAGCTCCGATAGCCATATTCCGCAATCGGTTTTCCTGCATCTTCATTACTGTCCCTACCAGAACGGACAGCGCAGCAACATTTATACAGTGCAGATACGTTCTTTCGCTCCTGTCCCGGACCTTTGAAACATTGTAGATAACGTCCGGCTCAGACAGAACATGTTTCATGATCCTTTCCGCAACATGAACTATCTCATTGAGCTCAGCGTCGATACCGTAAGAAAACCTGTCGATGGTCGCTTTTACGATATCCATGCACTGATCTGCTATTATCTTTTCCGTGGATTGTTCGATCAGATGTCTTACTTCAGTGGAGAAAACTATGATCTTGTCTATCCCGAGCGTCTTAAACCTCTCACGGTACACGGGTTTCAATACGGACCCTTCCGACATGAACAGCGTACCGTTTGGTAGGTAAAGATCCTTGGCCAAGATTTCTCCGCCTTTTATCTCATAAACGGACAATTCCTGTGTGTTACTAGTTTCCATTCATCTATCCCTGCAAAGGTCAATCCTTATCTTCCTTTGCTTCACTAAGTGTATTTTTTTCTTCGTCGGAGAGCAGGACGATCCCTTCGCCCTTGATTATCTCCTTAATATAGGTGTAGCAACCTTCTCTTGTATGAACGGACGAAAGGATATAACCATCCTCTTTCTCATCCAGCATACAAAGGGAAAAACTCAGGTGCCCGCCTAGTCCTTCGAAGGCATCATATTTTCTGAAGGCATACTTCTGGAAAGAATGCTCCGCCTTCTTATCAAGGCGCTTCAAGTGCTTCCTTACATCTTCGCTGTAAAGCTTTAATGACTCGATATCATCAAGATGCTTTTCGATGGATTTTTCAAGACTCTCTCCGTCTGCTCCGTTCATAAACCTGTTGTATTTTGAATTAAGCCTTATAAACAATATGAGCAGAACAACCGCAAGTGTAAAAGTAATAAACAGACCTATCACAAGACAAAGGATCGTTGTACTCTGAGTGATCGCATCAATTATCTGTTTCATTGTCACGTGAAACCTCCCGGATTCAAAATATTATCCCCAGCCATATAATCTCTTCAAAGACGGATCAATTTGTAACGGTTTTGATCAGATCGTACAATCTGTCCAGCTCATCAGGCGAGTAATAATCGATTACAATACTTCCCTTTTTTCCGTCTTTTTGATTGATAGTTACCTTGGTCCCCAAAATACGTTTTAATTTTTCTTCGAGACTCTTTAATTCGACCTCGCTGATATTCCTGATGACAGGTTCAGGCTTCTTTACCGGTTTTGTAAGAAGCTTTTTAACGAGCTTTTCAGTATCACGGACACTGAGGTTTTCATCCAGTACTTTCATTGCTGTCCTGTACTGAACGTTAGGATCCTTGATAGAAAGGAGAGCTCTTGCATGTCCGCCGGATATGATCCCTTCAACCACAAGTTCTCGTACCCTCTGCTCTAGATTTAGTAGTCTGAGTGAATTGGTGATCGCTACTCTGCTCTTCGAAACACGCTCAGCCACTTCATCTTGTTTCAGATGGTACTCTTTTATCAATACGTTGTATGCCTCGGCTTCTTCGATCGGATTCAGGTCCTGACGCTGGATGTTTTCGATAAGCGCTGCCTCGAAAAGCTCCTGGGGAGTGAACTCCCTGATATGTACCGGGATCTCTTTAAGACCGGCGAGCCTTGATGCACGCCATCTTCTTTCACCGGCAACGATTATATAGCGGTCACCTGACTGCTGAACCACTATCGGTTGTATAAGACCATGTTCTTTGATAGATGCCGCCAGCTCTTGAAGCGCGTCTTCGCCAAAGGATTTTCTGGGCTGATTTGGATTTGGATCGATCAGATTTATATTGAGAGTCGATGTTCCACGTGAAACATTTTCTGTTTCAGTTGTTTCAGCGGGGATCTTCTTAGCAAGGAGAGCATCAAGACCTTTACCCAATCCTTTACCGGAAGCCTTAGCGGCCAAAAGAGGATTAGCAGTCTTAGCTGCCTTGATCTCAGGTTTAACCGGCTCCAGATCTTTTGTTTCTTTCTTTGCAGGAATGGCACCCGGCCTGAAATCCTTATCATTATCTTTACCCTGAGAATTGATCACATTTTTAGATTTTGAAGAACTCTTGCTCGAACTGTCTTTAGCAGCCATAATTCCCTCCATGCTCTTTGCGGAGCATCACACAAACAGTAATTTGATCGTGCACAATTGTACGCATTTAACCGTGGTTTTACCTTCGGTCGTTATTTCTTCTTAGTGATATAAGTAGAAAGCTTAACTGTACGATGATCCTTGTTCAATACTTCCTCAGCAAGCTTTCTGTAAGCATCGCAACCTGCAGACTTGGGATCGTAAAGGTTGATAGGAAGTCCGTGGCTTGGCGCCTCCGCAAGTCTGACGTTTCTCGGGATAATAGTCTTATAAACCTTCTTCTCAAGATAAGAGTTAACCGACTCCACTACCTGCATTGAAAGGTTCGTCCTTGCATCATACATAGTGAATACTATACCTTCAATCTCAAGCTTCGGATTCAAACGTTCCTTTACAAGATCGATTGTATGTAACAGCTGAGACAAACCTTCAAGAGCATAAAACTCACATTGGATCGGAACTATAACTGCATCTGCTGTAGTCATAGCATTTACCGTCAGCATGCTGAGGGAAGGAGGACAATCGATTATTATATAATCAAAGAAATCCTTAACCTCTTCAATCTGCTTCTTTAAGATATATTCCTTATCATCAATACCTATAAGCTCAATCTCAGCTCCCGCAAGGTTAACATCCGAAGGAAGTACGAAGAGATTACTGATGATACTCTCTACCATACACTGACCGATGGAGCACTCACCAAGCAATAACTGATATGTGGTTTCAGTCAGGTTATCCTTATCGATACCGAGACCGCTTGTAGTATTACCCTGGGGATCAATATCTACAGTAAGTACCTTCATCCCCTGCTCAGCAAGGCAGGCAGAAAGATTGATTGCAGTCGTTGTTTTTCCGACGCCGCCCTTCTGGTTTGCAATCGCAATAATTTTCCCCATATGTAATCCTCCGATCAATAACTATATAAGTATAATATCCGAATGTTTCACGTGAAACATTACAGATTGACATATCCGTTTTTCACAGCAAACACTGCAGCCTGTATTCTGTCCTTAACACCAATTTTCTTAAAAAGATTGGTGATATGGTTCTTTACAGTTTTTTCCTTTATTCCCAGATTAAAGGCAATCTCTTTATTGAACAAACCGTTTGCCACATACTGCAGGATAGCAAGCTCTCTCTTTGTGAGGGAATAATCGTCGCCTGCAATATCGGACTCCAGACGGTCTATACTATCCTTTAAGGAAGGGATAAGCACCGGCTCGATAAACTGGCTCCCGTCTTTAATAACCGAAAGGGCCTTAAAAAGTGTAGCGGACTCAGAGGTTTTAAGCACATACCCGCTTACGCCTGTACGGTAGATATTATATACAAAGTCCGGATCCTTCCTTGCTGTAAGAACACAAACCTTGCTTTCAGGATCAATATCGTATATTTTCTTTAAGAGACCGTCGCCCTCGGCAAAACCGGCAATATCAAGAATAAGTATCTCAGGCTTTAAGGAAGCCATCTCCTGTAAAAGGTCTGCGGAACCGGCACACTGGGAAACAACCTTAAAACTCCCTGTTGCCTCGAGAAGAAGCTTAAGCCCTTCTGTAAACATCCGCTGACTGTCTGCAAGTAATACTTTTGTTGTACTCATGTTGAACCTTTAAGCCGGTCAGAAAACTGACAGCACTTCCTTAATAATTGATATTGCTTCGTTGAGCTCCACACGGGCTCTCTCAGGGTCAAACCCTGTAACCCTCGATGCAAGCTCGAGCCTGTCCACGCAGGAATTGAGCTTTCTGCGGGCAAAAGCTTTGTCTGACTTTGAAAACTCAAGTTTTTCCCCGGGCTCTTTAGGACTCTGCTCCTCAGGACAAAAAGCAAGAGCCTCATTTGCAGCAGGCGTCACTACAGTGTTTCCCTGCGCCTCCTGTGAAACATCTTTATCCTCTTCCTTAAGCTTAGCTTTCAGCATCACCTTTCTTGCGGTATGGATCGCTTCAAGCCTGCTCTCAAGCTCGGTTATCTCTGCATCTTTTCGATCCATATCTTCTTTAGCCTGATGGATCTTTACCCTGATATTATCGCATTCGGAAGAAAGCTCGTTGGAAGTGGCAACGTGGAACATATTCCTGTTGGGATCGTTCTTGGCTTCAAGGTCCTTAAGCACTGCCGTATACTCGGAAACGCGCTCTTCCAGAGCGATCCTGTCCAAACGGAGCGCCCGTAAAGAATCACTCATTTCAAGATAGATCGAATCCAGCAAACCGGCTTCAGTTTCATAAAGAACTGGTTTTTTCCTTGGCACTTCTTCACCCTCCGAATACACAACTATCCAATATTTAATCATACACAATATGATGTGTTTTGAAAAGGGTTTTTATCAAAAAAAGCCACTATTTTAAAGCGGCTTTGAAAAAGGCTTCCCGCCTGCTCGCGGATACTTGGGCGGTGTGCTTGATATTTTAGAGATTTCAATGAAAACACGTCTTGCATCCAGCAGTTCACGCTCATGTAGACAAGCGCTTCCCCCGAGGATCTTGATGGCGTTTTGCGCATCGCTCAGTTCCTCGCCGGCTTTTTGAGATTTATAAGCTATAAACTTCCCGCCCTTCTTTACAAACGGAAGGCATATCTCGGAAAGCGACGAAAGTGAGGCCACCGCACGGGATACGCAAACATCATACTGCTCGCGGTATTCGGGCTTTCTTGAGACCTCCTCCGCACGGCCGTGCAAGGCAGTGATGTCCGAAAGAGAAAGCTCGCTGATTACAGTGTTTAGAAAATCTACACGTTTCTTAAGGGAATCAAGAAGAAAAACCTTTAGCTCAGGAAACATGATCTTCAGCGGTATTCCGGGAAAACCAGCGCCGGTTCCCACATCGCAAAGGGAGCAGTTTTTATCGGCGATAAACTCTGCCCCAAGACAACTGTCCAGAAAATGCTTTGTTACCACATCCTCAAACTCTGTAATGGCTGTAAGGTTAAACTTTTCGTTCCAGCTCACAAGGAGTTCGTAGTACTTTAAGAACCTGTCAGTCTGCTCCTCATCAGGGAAAAGACCAAACTCCGCAAATTGTTTTTTCAAGTATTCTCTCTGCATTACTTTCTCTTTCTCTGTTCAAGGTATACAAGGAGGACCGAGATATCTGCCGGCGAAACTCCGGAGATCCTGGCTGCCTGGCCTACAGACTCGGGTCTGAATTTCGAGAGCTTTTGCTTTGCCTCGAGCCTAAGTGACAAGATCTCGTTGTAATCCACATCCTCCGGGATCTTTTTTACTTCAAGTTTCTTAAACTGCTCAACCTGCGCAAACTGGCGCTTGATGTACCCTTCGTACTTAAGATTGATCTCTATCTGCTCCGTAACGTCCTCAGGAAGCTCAACCTGATCGGGGTCGATCTCATGGATATCCTTATAGGAAAGCTCCGAGCGTCTGAGAAGATCCGCAAGGGAAGCCCCGGAATTAAGCGGCGTGGAATTGTGCGCAACAAGAAAATCGTTAATGCGTTTCGAAGCACCGACATGGATAGAAGCGAGCCTTTCTGTTTCTTCGCGTATCATGCGCTCCTTTTCCACAACCTTACGGTATCTTTCGTCGGAGAGCAGCCCCACGTCATGTCCGTATTTCGAAAGCCTGAGGTCTGCGTTATCCTGGCGAAGCAAAAGCCTGTATTCCGCGCGGGATGTCATCATTCTGTATGGCTCGTGGGTCTCTTTTGTAACAAGGTCATCGATAAGCACGCCTATATACGCGTCGGACCGCTTTAATACGAGCGGCTCTCTGTTTTTAAGCTTCATTGCTGCATTTATTCCGGCTATGATGCCCTGGGCCGCAGCCTCCTCATATCCCGAGCTGCCGTTTGCCTGGCCTGCGCTGAAAAACCCGCTGATATCCTTAAACTCAAGGCTCGCTTTAAGCTGCATAGGATTTATGCAGTCGTACTCGATAGCGTACGCATTTCTCACTATCTGGGCGTTTTCAAGCCCCGGCACAGTCCTGTACATGCGTATCTGCACGTCTTCCGGCATAGAGCTTGACATACCTGAAAGGTACATCTCATTTGTATAAAGCCCCTCCGGTTCTATGAAAACCTGATGTCTTTCCTTATCCGCAAAACGAACGACCTTATCCTCGATAGAAGGGCAGTACCTTGGCCCTGTCCCCTGGATGCTTTTGTTGAAAAGCGGGGAGCGGTCGATGTTTTCGCGGATGATCTTGTGTGTTTCCTCGTTTGTATATGTCAGCCAGCAGGAAACCTGGTCCCGCATAAGGTCCTTGGGATCGTTTTCAAAGGAGAAGGGAACGATCTTCTCGTCACCGGGCTGTTCTTCCATCTTCGAGAAATCGATGGTGCGCTTGTCGATACGCGCAGGAGTCCCTGTTTTGAACCTGTATATCTCGATCCCGAGTTTCTTAAGGCTTTCTGTAAGGTGGTTTGCGGCCGGCAAACCGTTCGGACCCGTAAATTGCTCTACTTCTCCGTATATGCAACGGGCCTTAAGGTAAACTCCGGTGCAGAGGATGGCGCATTTGCAAGGATAAATGGCATTGCTTGCGGTCCTTACGCCGCACACGTATTCGGGCAGGTCCCTGTCCGGTCTTTCACCGTCCCATTCATCATCAATAAAGCTCTTATTTGTGATAACTTCCGTGATCTCTGCCTGCTTAAGCGTAAGACCGTCCGTGTTTTCAAGGACGTGCCTCATGGACTGGCTGTACTCGCGCTTATCCGCCTGAGCGCGCAGCGAATGAACGGCAGGTCCCTTCGATTCGTTGAGCATTCGGCTCTGGATAAAGGTCCTGTCTATGTTTTTGCCCATTTCGCCGCCAAGAGCATCAAGCTCCCTGACAAGATGGCCTTTCGAGGTTCCGCCTATGTTGGGATTACAGGGCATCATTGCTATACTGTCCATAGCGACCGTAAAAACTATTGTCTTTAACCCAAGACGTGCTGCGGCAAGCGCTGCTTCGCACCCTGCGTGCCCTGCGCCTATAACGGCAACGTCATATGCTTCGTAAATGTAAGCCATCCCTGTTCCTTCCTTAGCTCTTGCTTTGAGCTGTTATTTTCCCATGCAGAATTTTTCAAATATCCTGTTAACAAGGTCCTCGTCGGGGGTTTCGCCGATGATCAGACCCAAAGTATCATAAGCAGCCGAAATGTCGATAGATATAAAGTCCTCCGGCATGCCGTTATCAAGGCTTTCCTTAGCTTTCGAAACAGATTCGAGAGCAGACTTTAACAGCATTTCGTGCCTTTCGTTCGTTACGAACAAAGGCTCGTTTTCAGGTATTTCGCCGTTAAACACTATCTCTTTTATGCGTTCCTCGAGCTTATCAAGTCCCGTATTGTTTTTTGCTGAGATCTCGATCGCGGAAATACCGGTCCTGTGAGCGAATTCCGCAGCTCCAATGCTGCCTTCTACGTCGTTCTTGTTGATGAGTACGACAAGATTTTTATCCACAAAGGACTTGAGATTCTCGATCTCTTGTCCACTAAGTTCCTCCGTACCATCCACGATATAGAGGATAAGCTCGGCATTTTCGGCCTTTTTGCGGGCTTTTTCGACACCTATCTTTTCAACGGGGTCATCCGTTTCTCTAAGGCCCGCTGTATCGGTTATGTTCAAAGAAATCCCGCCCAGAGTGATCGGAATCTCAAGAAGATCCCTTGTTGTTCCGGCTATATCCGTTACTATCGCACGTTCTTCGCCCGCAAGATTATTCAAAAGAGTGGATTTTCCTACGTTCGGACGCCCAAGGATGACCGTATCTATGCCTTCTTTGATGATCCTGCCGCTGCCAAAAGATCTGATAAGCTTTTCAAGATCTTCCGATACGGAATTAATGTG